>NZ_JAEQCI010000029.1:101216-103688 GCF_020738565.1 Microcoleus sp. PH2017_12_PCY_D_A
GCTTACCTGAATAAATCACATAACCTCTATATGTAGGGTGGGCACTGCGCAGCTTACCTGAATAAATCACATAACCTCTATATGTAGGGTGGGCACTGCACACCTTACCTGAATAAATCACATAACCTCTATATGTAGGGTGGGCACTGCACACCTTACCGCTATTCGCTGGTCAAACCATCTTTTTCGTATAACTAGAAACCGTATTTTCCAACAACATAGCAACAGTCATCGGCCCGATTCCTCCCGGCACCGGCGTAATCAATCCTGCTACTGTTTTCACAGCATCAAAATCTACATCTCCGGCCAAACGGCTCGTACCGTCTGCATTCACGACGCGGTTAATACCAACATCAATTACAACTGCTCCCGGTTTGACCATATTAGCTGCAATCATTTCTGTGCGGCCGACGGCGGCTATTAAAATATCGGCTTGGCTGGTAATTGATTCTAGGTTTTGCGATCGCGAATGAGCTACAGTAACAGTGCAATCGGCTTCTAACAGCATCAGCGCCATCGGTTTACCTACCAAAATACTGCGGCCCAAAACAACAGCATTTTTTCCTTTCAACTCAATCTGGTATTCTTGCAATAACCGCATCACTCCGGCGGGAGTACAACTCCGCAAACCTTGCTCACCGCGCACCAAGCTGCCTAAATTTACCGGGTGAAGTCCGTCAGCATCTTTGTCAGGCGCAATTTGGTACAGCAGCGAAATTGCATCTAAGTGTTCTGGTAGCGGTAATTGAACTAAAATGCCGTCTACTCGATCGTCCTCGTTGAGTGCATGAATTGCAAGTTCAAGTTCCGCTTGAGTGGCGTTTGCTGGGTAATGCTGGCCGAAGGAAGCTATGCCAACTTTAGCGCAGGCTCGCTCTTTGTTGCGAACGTAGGCCGCGCTGGCTGGGTTGTCTCCCACCATCAGCACCGCAAGTCCCGGAGGACGCCCCATCTGGGGCTGTAGGGCGCGGACTCGATCGCTCAGTGCGCTTTGAATCTTTGTCGCTAAAGCTTTGCCATCTAGTATTTGAGCAGTTTTGGCATCCATTGTAGACTCTGGGTTAGGGGCTGACGATTTTAGATTTTAGCTTAACTGCCGTCAAGGATTGCAAAGCGAGAAATTTCTGACTTGCGATCGACTCTGAGGATTCTGTTAAAGTAAGTCAATCTAAAATATCAAATCCTTTGACAAATGACTACTGTAATTCAGCAAGTTTGGATTCAAAGATACTCCATAGGCTCTTTATTGCTAATACTGACTAGCGGTTTGCTCAGTTGTGGCAATGTACCCATGTCTCAACTCAATCTCGGTTTGAATGTTGCTAGTATTGGCGACATTCAACAAAAGCGGCAAGTCGATGGTGAAGTTTATCTCCGGGGAAAGGTTGAAAATCGCGCTCCGTTTGTGGGGAATGCGGCTTATCAAATTCAAGACGGTACTGGTAAAATTTGGATTTTAACTAAGCAAGCTTTGCCGAAGCTTGGTGATGAAGTGTTGCTTAAGGGAGAAGTTCGCTACAAGAGTATTACTGTGAAGGAATTGGCAAATCAAGATTTAGGTGAAGTTTATATTGAGGAAATGGAACAATTAAAACGCACTCCAGCGGCTGATAAAGCCAAATAGCAAAATGCTCATTTATTCCGATAATTCAGTTATGCTTGTAGTGCGGACTTCAGTCCGCTTTCATGTTGCGGACTGAAGTCCGCACTACAAACCGTTTTATTCCGATAATTCAGTTATGCTTGTAGTGCGGACTTCAGTCCGCTTTCATGTTGCGGACTGAAGTCCGCACTACAAACCGTATTTGTTGATGACTAAAATTCACGTTGCGATCGCCATTTTACACAAAAACGGCAAGTTTCTCTGCCAGTTGCGGGACGATATTCCTAATATCAGATATCCCGGACATTGGGCTTTGTTTGGCGGACACTTGGAACCTGGAGAAACTGCGGAAGTTGCTTTGCTGCGGGAATTAGTAGAGGAAATTGGCTGGGTTCCTGCAACTGTTTCTTTTTTCTGTCGCGATGTCGAAGGAGATGTTGTGCGCTATGTTTTTCACTCACAACTTACTGCGGATGTCAAGGATTTAGTTTTGCAGGAGGGTTGGGATATGGAGTTGTTGACAGCCGAGGATATTCGGGCTGGTAAATGCTATTCTGAAAAGTCTGGAGATGTGCGACCTTTCGGCATTCCTCACCAGCGGATTTTATTGAATTTTATTGAGTCGATTTGAGACTCTACTTATAAGTTGTCCCTGATTTTTGAAATTCTTGTGGGGTGGGCAAGAAGCCCACCCCAAAGGTAAAAACTAAATGCACAATAGCTTAGTCGTAAGGTGCGCACTGCGCACCCTACATTTCAGGTTTTTAGCGGTTAAGAGCGAGCAGCAATCATTCCCGTTTGGCCTCCGTCGTAAGGTGCGCACTGCGCACCCTACATTTCAGGTTTTTAGCAGTTAAGAGCGAGCAGCA
>NZ_JAEQCI010000029.1:103773-119414 GCF_020738565.1 Microcoleus sp. PH2017_12_PCY_D_A
AATCATTCCCGTTTGGCCTCCGTCGTAAGGTGCGCACTGTGCACCCTACATTTCAGGTTTTTAGCAGTTAAGAGCGAGCAGCAATCATTCCCGTTTGGCGTGCGTAGGCAAATAGCCCTCCGGCATCAATCACCGGCCCGACATCTCCTAATGGCTTGAGGGAGTAAGTCAGGTTTTGAGTGTGGTTGATAATTAGATCGCCCTCAAAGTCGATCGTCACTTCTTCGCCTGTTACAAATAAGTCGCAAAGTCGATCGACCGATTCGATCGGATACAATTCGCCAGTCGCCGAGCAATTGCGAAAGAAAATCCGCGCGTAAGACAAGGCTACCACCGCTTCGACCCCAGCGGCTCCCAGAGCGATCGGAGCGTGCTCCCGCGAAGAACCGCAGCCAAAATTTTCGCCCGCAATGATAATCGGATACTTGGTTTTGGTTTCCCCAGCCTCGATAAACTTGCCGTAGCGATCGGGCAACCCAATCATCGCATAACTGCCTAGTTTCTCGTACTCGTCCGGCTTCGAGGGAACCAGGGTCAGGTATTCGGCTGGGATAATTTGATCTGTATCGATGTTGTCATCTAGAACAAAAATTTGACCGCTAATTACTTTACCCATAGTTTATTTCCTGTTGGCGAGAAGTAGATTCTGTGGCGATCGTGTTAAGTGCGATCGGTATCCAAGATTTGCACCTGTTCATTTTAACCTGGCAGTGTCAGTGATAACCTGTATAGGTAAAAATTAGATCCAAAACTTTGGGTTAAAAATTAACAGATTGCTAAGCGTCAAAATAGTGTTATGGCGAATCAAATAGATGACATTGCTCGACAAGCTCGCGAGGGCTCCGTCGCATCGATTATTCAAATCCTTAACGACCGACTGGCACAGGTAGGTGTCAGAGCCCGAGCCGTGTTTGCTTCTGGGGTACTGCAACTGCTGTGCGAAGCTGCAACACCCCAACTGCTCGAACAGTCTAGTTTGGTCGATCGCATCCGAGAAATTTTGGAAGGCCTTTCGCCCCGCAATATTCGCCGAGTCAACATCAACAGCCGGCTGGTGCGAGAACACCAACTGCTGTGGCTGGAAGAAATTAGCCGCGATCCTGAAAATCAATTGCTGTGGTCTCAAGAAATTAAACTCAGAAAGCCGAATTTGTTCAAGCGTTTGGCGGCCGCCCATCACGAACGCCAAGTTCAAAGCAAGCGGGCTTTGCCGAGAATCGCTGCTCCTCGATCGATGCAGCAACCGCGGCAATTTAAGCGCGGTATCGTCGGCGACGTCAGCTTGAGCGTGTTGTTGCTGGCTGCGGTGGCCACCATCTACAAAGGACTCAATTCCCCAGTGCCAAACAGCACAGCCGCCACCACCCAAGCAGTTGCCAGTCCCACTCCCTCAGAAGCAACACCTGCTGTCAAAACTTCTAAGGAAAATGCTAATTCTGCTGTTGACTCTTTTTCCCAAGCAGTGCGGGTGGCAGAGCAAGCAGCCAGCCAGGGCAAAACCGCTCAATCTCGCGAAAATTGGTTAGTAGTGGCTGCTAAGTGGCAGCAAGCTTCGGATTTGATGGCTGCCGTACCCTCAAATCATCCCCGCTATGAAACGGCTGTTAACCGGACGGGACTTTATCGTCAAAATAGCGATAAAGCTCAACAGGAAGCACAAAATAAGTAAGCAGGGAAGTCGGATAAATTTAACAATAGAACGAGCAAGCGCGTTTCTAGAACTTGCGATCGATAAGTAGTCGATCAAAAAGTCCGAAACGCTCAGATAAGCTATGAGTGAGGATTTTTTGATTTTTAATTTTTGCGATCGGCGTCACTCGATCGCATGATTTATATCACAATAAAATTTTATCAGGATCACAAACTTAAATAAGAAACATCACAGAGTCAGGAGAGGAGTGTCACGAAGCGGTCTCAAGAAAACCTTCATACTCAGAACAGTCAAAAGTAGTGGGAATGGGATTTATCCTCATCTGCTCGAGGGTGCTAAATTTCATCCCTCACAGATCCCAGGGTAGAAAACAGCAAAATAGAACTCGGTCGGATCTGAGTAAGTCTTTTACAGATTTAGTTACCCGCCGACGGGCTGCGCCAACGCAGAAAGCAGGCTCATAACAGTCCAACCGACTGTTATGGATAGGTTCTATATATGCAGCGCGAGCCTGCTCAAACATCATTCAAAAAAATAAAGGCTTCGTTGCCATGATCGATTACCAGGGAAATCCAGACTTTACTCCGATCGACCAATCGCCGTCAGAGTCTCGCACTTTGCACCTACCACAAATCGCAGAACCAGTATCAGTCCAAAAATTTCTGGATCGTCTTATGCAGTACCAGGTCGATCCTGCCCTTGTCGGGCGGCAAATTTACCAAATTCTCGCGACCAACATCGATCGAGAAATCCTGCTGCTACAAATAGCAAATACTTTGGGGGTTGCTTGTGGGGCAGATTTCTGTTTGATTGCTGTAGCTGACCAGAAAGTAGTAATTCCGAATGCTTGCTGGCTTCAGAGGAGCGATCGACCAAACGCTGCGGATGCAACTCAAACACCCGAAGATTCCCAAAGCACAAAATTAGAATCGCCTAGCATATCGATCGAACATCCTGTTTTCGCAAACGTGCTAGCAGAGGGCGAGATCGTGGCCATCTCCGACTATCTTGATACTCCTGGGGCAGCTTCATCGCCCAATTCCCCTGTGACACCGCTGCCTTGTCGGGCTGTTTTGGCAGCGCCTGCGCGATTTGGAGGGGCTGTAAATGGGACGATCGTTCTTGGTAAGTGGCAACCTCACGAGTGGTCGGCAACCGATGGCCAGCGCCTAGAAGCAGCATCGGAGGCGATCGGCATCGCGATTGCTCACATTCAAAAAACTCAAGAAATTGCCCGTTTAAACCAACAGTTACAGCGACAAGCTAAATACAAAAATCTACTCAGGTCAGTTGCTACTGCGATCGACACGAGTTCAGAAGTCGATCGAATTTTGCAGCAACTTATTGAAAATACCGTCAATACTCTGGAAGTAGATAGAGGTCAAATCCTGCTGTTTAAACATACAGACTCCCCCTTAACAAAAGCCTCCATCAATCAAACTCCCAAATCAAAAATAGTATTAGTTGGCGAATCTGCATCGACCAAAAATGAAAGCAAACTAGCAATAGAACAAAAAAATTCTGGAAAACAAAGCTCGAAAGCTAAACCCAAGACTCAGGCAAAAAGTGCTAATTCCAAATCCAAAAGTTCTAATTCCAAACAAAATAACTCTCCCGCTTTTTGGCTGTCGGAATCTAATTTGTGCAGTCAAGCATTCCACAGCGCACCCCAACCTTTCGCCTTTGCTGACGCCAGCGAATTAATCGACAAGGAACAAGAGGGCGCCGCAGAAATCTTGAAACTCCAAGGTATTCGGGCGCTGCTGGTAATTCCCATCATGGACGCAAGCAGACAGGAAACTGTCTTAGGGTTCTTGGTTTTGCAGCACTCCGAGCCGCGTCCTTGGAACCCTGAAGAATTAGAAATTCTGGAATCAGTCTGCGCTCAAGCCAGCAGGGCGATCGTTCAAACTCAGACACTCAAGGAACTGCAAAGCCAAGTCCAAAAAAGAGATGCTGAGTTGGAACAAAGTATCAACGTGCAGGAGAAACTGCACGAACAATCTGCCAATCTACTAGAGCAAATACGCAGATTGAAGCTAATCAAAGACGAGTTTATCGACAATGTTAGTCACGAGTTGCGTACCCCTTTAACAATTATGAATCTGGCGATTCTGATGCTCAAAAAGGCCGAACAGCCATCAGCAAGTCGCGCTAATTATCTCGACATTCTAGAGCAGCATTGTGCTAAGGAAGCCGCCCTGGTTCAGGATTTGCTAACCTTCAAGCAATTTGAGCGCCAGCCACTCCCTCTTTATCCAGTCAACATCGATCTCAACCTTTTAATTAAAGATTTAGTTGTGGATTTTGAGAAAAAGTGGGCGGATAAGGGATTGACTCTGGAGGTGGATGTGCCGAAGTTGACCCCTTCCTTGGAAACCGACCCGGACAGTCTTAAGCGGGTGCTGCTGGAACTGCTGACGAATGCTGGAAAATACTCGGCTTCTGAAACAACGGTAGTTTTCGAGGTATCTGAGGTAGCCAGCGATATTGTCCTAAGTGTGTCTAATTTCGGGCGCGGCATTATTGCTGCTGATTTGCCGCACATCTTTGACAAGTTCCGTCGCGGTACTGGCATTACCAACAAAGTCATCCCCGGTACGGGTTTGGGTCTGGCGCTGGTCAAGTCTTTAGTGCAGCACATGAATGGTACTATTGATGTGTCTAGTTGTCCGGCCGAAAGTTCCGAATCTGACGAGTTGTGCTGCACATCTTTTACTCTGACTTTGCCAAAAAATCCAGCGGAACTCTTGAATCTAGAATAATAGTCTGGTTGAAAAGCTGCCTTTAATCGGCAACGAGCAGGTGAAAACTTGGGGAGCATCTCAGTTTTGCATTGCTATGAGTGCGATCTCTTAAGCTAGCTTATCAAAAATTTGGGTTTAAAACCCCGTCGTTCTACGACGGCTTTAATTGATCCTTGATGTATTGCTTGAAGATTTCAATCGGTGCGCCCCCAACCGAAGCAGCAAAATAACTCGGACTCGCGCATTGCGTCTTTTCCGTAGGGCTTCGGATATCCAGCTTGCCCGTATCGGCGGCTGGATACTCCTTTTAGCGCGTTAACTATGTTAGAATGAACAAACCAACTATAGCACAAGCCATGAAAGCTAGGTACAAATGTCGTTTCTATCCAACAGACCAACAGCAGCGGGGCTTAGCTCAGTTGTTTGGTTGCGTTCGAGTAGCGTGGAACGACGCCCTAGCTTTGTCGCTTAATGGCAAGTATCCAGGATATGGCGAATTGTCTGAGTCTTTAACGGCTTCTAAAAAAGCTGAAGACCGAGTGTGGCTAAACAACGTATCTTCAGTTGCTTTGCAACAATCTCTAAAACAGTTAGATGTTGCCTACCAAAACTATTTTGGTTCTCTAAAAGGCAAGCGCAAAGGGAGAAAAGTAGGAAGACCTAAGTTTAAAAAGAAGTCGAACCGGCAGTCTGCAACCTTGACAAAAGCAGGGTTTTCCTTAAAAGGAGATGAAGTGTACTTAGCTAAAATCTGGAACGTCTTGCCGATTTGGAGTAGAGAACTACCATCAAATCCCAGTTCGGTAACAGTAATTAAAGATTGTGCCAATCGCTATTTCCTAAGCTTTGTAGTTGAGATAAATCCGGTTAGCGTACCCGCTAAAAACGAGTCTATCGGCATCGATCTGGGCATCAAAACCTTTGCAGCGCTCAGCGACGGAACACAAGTAAAAAGCCCGGACTATTCAAAACCCGACCGCAAAATTAGGAAATTGCAGCGCAAGTTAAGCAGACAACAAAAAGGCTCAAAACGGCGCAATAAAACGAGGATTTGCCTTGCCAAACAGCACAACAAAATATCGGACAAGCGCACTGATTTCTTGCACAAATTGTCAACCAAGATTGTCATCAAGAACCAAGCTGTAATTTTGGAAAATTTAAATGTCTCGGGCATGGTTAAAAACCGCAAATTAGCCAGAGCGATTAGTTTGCAGGGATGGTATGAATTTCGCACTCTAATTGAAGCTAAATGCGACAAATACGGGCGTGACTTTCGGGTGATTGATAGGTGGGAACCCACGAGTCAAATTTGTTCGGAGTGCGGGTTTAGGTGGGGCAAGCTAGATCTCAAAGTTCGAGAAATAGTCTGCGTTAATTGTGGGACGCACCACGATCGAGATACAAACGCATCTAAAAATATAGAAAAAGTCGGGATGGGACATCGCCACGACTATAAACGGACACGGAGAGAAGGTAAGACTACTTGTAGCGCATCTCAATGAAGTGTCAAGAATCCCCGTCCGTTCTACGGCGGGGAGTATGTCAAATAATAAGCTGTACAGTATTCTGAACATCGCACTCTTAAAAAACGCTGTTTAAAAAAGTCAAATGCTCCCCCAAAGATTTATATGATGCCTGGCATTAGTGTAAAATTAACATCAAACTTAGTCACAGACTGCTTTTGGGCGATTAGGAATCGCTATCCCCTAGCCCCCGGATAGTCGGGGGGACAAGATTATTCTCTTTCGTCCCCTTCTGTAAGGGGGATGCGAGGAGCCTCAAGACTCTGCTATAAACTAGATTTATGATGAATTTTAGAATGAAGTTGAGATTAATAGATGTGCCGTTATGTGCCGGTAATTAGTACCTGTTAGTACAGATATATTTATTACTATCTCGCTCAATTAATCAGGACGAAAGTCTTTATTACAACATGAACGATGGTAGTATAAATAAGATAATGTTAAGAGGTATTGACCACAAAGATCTGTTTTTTTAACTTTTTCAAAGACCTGCAACGAAGTATTATTGTACATCGAAGTCGGTTTCTATCCCTTGGAATATTCCCTAAAAATTGTCGCGCTGCATGGAACTAGATCGTCTATATTATGCTAACAAAAGCTGCACCTAAACTCCTGCGTTGGCAACGTTCTAAATATTCGCCGCTGGCACGACAAATAGACGTTTTTGCTGCGACGGCAAAGTTTATGTTTTTTTTGTGGTGGGATGGACTGCTGCAAGATAAGTCTGCTCATACTAGAAGAATTCGCGCCCATTGGTTGGTGAATACTTTGCTGGATTTGGGCCCGACTTTTATTAAAATCGGGCAGTCTCTCTCGACTCGTGCTGATTTGCTGCCGCTGGAGTACGTCAAGGAGTTGGAACAGTTGCAGGATCGGGTTCCTGAGTTTAGTTCCGAAGAGGCGATCGCCCTTGTAGAATCAGAGTTAGGCAAGGATATTTACGCTTTGTACCGGGATTTTGACCCGTTACCCATCGCAGCAGCGAGTCTGGGACAGGTGCACAAAGCGAGGCTGCACACGGGGGAAGATGTGATTGTGAAGGTGCAGCGCCCGGGTTTGGAAAGGTTGTTCGATTTGGATGTCAAGGCGGTGCGCCAAGTAATGCGTTTGTGCGATCGCCATTTGCCCGGGACGCGCAAGTACGATCTAGAATCTCTTTATCACGAGTTTTTCAAGATTTTATATCAAGAAATCGACTACGTGCAAGAAGGCAAAAATTCCGATCGCTTCAGCCATAATTTTCAGGAATATCCTCAGATTATTGTCCCAAAAGTCTACTGGCAATACACAACTAAAAAAGTGCTGACTGTAGAATATGCTCCCGGTATTAAGGTGGACGATCGCATTAGTTTAGAGGCGATTGGAGTAGATATTACGAAGCTAAATCAACTCGGAATTTCTTGTTACTTGAAGCAGTTGTTAATTGATGGTTTTTTTCAAGCTGACCCGCATCCGGGAAATTTGGCGGTGACAGAAGATGGCAGCTTGATATTTTACGATTTTGGGATGATGGCAGAGGTGAAGTCTCTGGCTAAAGACGAAATGGTCAAGACTTTTTTTGCTGTGCTGAGGAAGGATACCGATCGGGTACTCGATACTTTAATTGCGATCGGCTTAGTTGAGCCGATGCCGGATATGATGCCGGTACGCAGGCTGATTGCTTTTTTGTTGGATAAGTTTATTGATAAGCCGATCGACTTTCAAGCCTTTAATGAAATCAAGAACGAACTTTATATCATGTTCGAGCAACAACCCTTTCGCTTGCCCGCACAAATGATGTTTATTGTCAAGTCTCTGACGACTCTCGACGGCATTGCCAGAACTCTCGACCCTCACTACAATTTCCTATCATGCGCTCAGCCTTTTGTCAAGAGTATGGCGGTGAGTAAAGGGCGCAGAAGTGCGATCGGAGAATTGGCTCTTCAAGCGCGAAATTTTATCGCGTACAAGTTGCAGCAGCCGAGCAAATCGCAAGTTTTCCTCAAGCGTTTGGAGCAGCGGATTGAAGATGGGGAATTGCAAATTCGAGTCCGCAATAGTTCGAGCGATCGCGCCCTGAAACGCATCAATCTAGCCCTGAAAACTCTGATTTTTGCCTGTGTAGCGGGTTTTGGGGTGCTGACGGGTGCGGTGCTGCTGGTGGGCGGATATCAAACGGGGGCGATCGTAGCTTTTGCTGTGTCGGGATGCGCTGGCTTGTTTGTGCTGCGTACTTTGCTAGATTTGTTGGTGAGGGAAAAGCTCGATAAAATGGCTGAAAAATAAATATTTTGGAGAATGGGTAATTGGTAATTGGTAATTGGTAATATAGCGGTAGGGTGCGGAGCGTGCGAGTTAATTGTAGGGTGTGTGACGGCGATAAATCTTTACATCTAAACCAGGAAAATATGTACAGTCACGCACCGCCTCAGTCCCGATCTAAATTTCAACAAAAAGATGCTGCCGAATAAATGTTGTGTTTATTTATACAACCATTGTGTTCCGGTGCGGATCTCTTAAATTGTCGATAGGTAGCTAGGAATTTTTCGTGGCGACACACCCTACGAATTAAGTAAACAGTATTGCATGATATCAGATCGATCGAGAGTCAATTCACTTGATTTGATAAATGTAAGCATCATCAATGTACCTATGATTGATGCTTTGATTCGTTATCCGTCTCCCTGAAAAACTTGATTTGAAACGTTGTTGTAACTCACGCAATCCCTGAATTAATTCATCTTTGACGCTGACTGCGACAAGGGCTGTCCAATCAATTTTCAATTCAGGCTCTACCTCGCGAAAGACTGATAGTATTTCGTCATAAGTTTTAAGTGGGCCTTTCTTATCATAGGAAGGTGATGTGAGCATCAATCGCCAGGTTTCGGGTTCTGGTGCGTAGAACCAGAGAGCAGAATCAACTGATACACCCGCTTCATTAAGAGCGTCTATTAGTCTTTGACCTTCTGCTATTTCTTGACTTACCAATGTTGCTGTACCCATTGTAAAATTCCGTGAGTGGTGTCGGTAATTGCTGAGTAAATATCGAGGGCTTTTTGTTTGTCGTGTTTTTCATAACGACTTTCTTCTGACCAGTCTTTGAGTAGTGCCCATCTATTTGCAAAACTTCTATCCTTTACCAGAGTTTTTAATTCTGAATCAAGTTTAGCAACTTTAACAAGTTTTTCTAAATCGTGGGTGTAACTTTCGAGCGCTGTTTTTTTGTCAGGAAAGTCGAATTTCCGGGTTTGTTTGGCAATGCAAGCTTTTAAAGCACATTCTATGACATAACCGCTGAGATAGTAAGCACCAGAGTATTGACGATTTTGGAGGAGCACTTCTACTTCTTTAAGTCGAGTAAGTGCGATGTTTTGTAAATCTCGTCTATTCACAAGTTTAGCTTACCTCCATAAAATCAGCAAGAAGATGGGGCGGTTTCAACCGCGCCTGCATCTACAATTATCCAATAGAGGAGGAGGTTGAAGCCAAAAGCAAAAATGATACCTAGCGTGTCGGTTGGGCTTGTTGCCTTTACCAGTTGCTAGATATCATTTCGATATCAGAGTTAGATTTTCAATACCCCCAGGGGAATTCGAATCCCCGTCGCATCCGTGAAAGGGATGTGTCCTAGGCCTCTAGACGATGGGGGCGCGTTTTGCGTTGCGTTTGCTTGTGTTCCGCACCTTTATTACCTTAACTAATCTTTCCCAATCTGTCAACTACTTTGCGAAAGTTTTTTTTCTAGTCGTCCGACAACTGCTCGCAGTAGGCTTTGAGGATGGCGGCGCAGTTGCCGATCGCCCCCAAGTGAGCAATTTCAAAGCCGTGGGTGTTCTGGGTAGGGAAAGCCAAACAAGCGGCGCGGGCCACGTGGCCGAACTTCATGGCGATCGAAGCATCGCTCCCAAAACCGCTAATCACCGCCAACTGCACCTGTTTGTCGGCTGCTGCGGCTGCTGCGCGCAATTGAGCGTTCAATCCTTCATCGTAGACTCCGTAGCCGTCTTGAACTAGCAAAACCGGGTTTTCGCCGTCGTCGATCGGGTATTCCGGCGCCAGCGGGCAAATTTCCAAAGCAATCAGCGCTTCCAACGGCTGGCGCTGCGTGAAATACAAAGCCCCGATCGCCCCAACCTCCTCCTTCGCCGACGCCACCAAATAAACATTCACCGCAGGCTCTTGCAAAAATTCCGCCAGAGCCAGCAAAATCGCCACAGAAGCCTTGTTGTCGAGGGTGTAGCTCGCGATCCAATCCTTCAGCCGCAGCGGGCGTTTGCGGTGCTTTCCCACCACCATCCGCGTGCCCGATCGAATTCCGGCCTCGGCCAATTCCTCGGCGGTACACTTGGTTTCGATCCAGGCATTTTCCCACTTGACAGCAGCATCTTCCTGCTGAGCTTTTTGAGGAGATTCGTGGGAAACGTGGCGGCTTCCGAAGCTGAGAATCCCGCTAATTGTTTGCTTGTCTCCTAACAAATCGACAACGCCTTCGCCGTAAACCCAAGGAAAGGTGCCGCCTAACCTGCGGACTTCGACGCGCCCCCGATCGCCTATTGTTTTCACTAGGGCGCCAATTTCGTCTTTGTGGGCGGTAATGGCGATCGACTTTTCGGGATTGCGGCCCGGAATTAGGGCGATCGCATTGTCAGCGCGATCGATCCAAGCATTCACTCCTAGGGCGCCGAACTTTTCCATCAACCGCTGGTTAATTTCCGACTCCGCACCGCTGGGTGAGTGCAGCATGACTAACTCTTCAATTGTTTCAAATAGGCGATCGAACTCTAACATTTTTGATTACCGCATTTTGGAGCATATTTTGACATATATTAAAGCAGATTTATTCTATGTAGCAATCATATTTTCTTAAGCGAACCAGATTTTTATTTTTCTTGACCGCAGAGGGCGCAGAGAACGCAGAGGTTGGAGAAAGGAGGGAAAGATGGATGTTGAAAAATTCACACACTTTTGCAACTCAATAAACTAGGTTGGTCGCGCCTATATGAGATATGATTGGAAAGATTGTTATCATAACTTTGAAAATATTTTCAATATTTACCTATGCTTTTATCTAAACTTCAGCAACTGATGCAGCGCAACATTAGAGCAAAAAGATTAGGCATAAAATTTAACAGGGTTGCTAGCTTTCAATTGCCGGATAATTTGCTGGTAAAAGGAAAGCGCCATCAAGTCAAGGTGCCTTCAGAGAAAGGTATGGACGGAGAATTTATAGAAGTGCTTTTAGACGACTGCTACGGAGTCGAACAATTACCCCCATCGCTGAGGACAATTATTGATATTGGAGCCAATGTCGGGTTATTTCCGATTGCGGCGAGGAACAGGTTTCCCCAGGCGGTGATTCACGCCTACGAAGCTAATCCCAACTTGGAAAATTACCTCAAACATCAATCTGAAATCGCAAATTTTACGTATTTTATGGAAGCTTTAGGAGACCGAGATGGTAAAGTAGTGCTGGATATTCGGGAAGTCTCGGGAAAAACGCGATCGCGCGTCAGCGAAAACGGCGATGTACCGATGGTATCGTTGAAAAGGGCGATCGATCGCATTGGCGGCAGCGTCGATTTAGCCAAAGTAGACTGCGAAGGTGCAGAATGGCTGTTATTTGAAGACCGAGATACTTGGCAACTCGTGCAAAACCTGTCTTTAGAATACCACTTGTGGTCTGGTCACACTCACGCCGAAACCCGACAAGTTATTGAAAACTTAGGATTTGAGGTCAGAAAGCAAACGCCAATAGATAAATGGTACGGCTCCATCCTAGCATCCCGAATCCCCAACCTTAAATAAGGTTCGTAGTGAGGACTTCAGTCCTTCTTTTCTTGAGGACTGAAGTCCTCACTACGAACCAATTTTAACATAGCTTGGATTAAATCTGTTCTTCACCTTGATTGAAACTGTGCATTCCTAGATTTTCTTCGACGCCAACAACAGCATCTTCGCGAGTATTGAGGATGCCTGGGAATGATTCTTGACTTGCTTGCAAAGCTTGTTCCTTGTTTTTGCGATCGGCAAGTTCGCGCTGCAATTTATCAATTATCCGTTGAAAACGAGCTGCTTGCCTCAGCATTTCCTGTTCCGAAAAATCCAGCAATTGAATTAAACTAGCAATTTGATATTCCAGTAATTGATTTTCGTAAATATTGTGAGATTTCACAATATTTTCCGATGTTTTTGAGTTATTAAAAACTGTTTTTTCGTCAGACAAAGACAGAGCAGTTTTGACACTCAGTGCCAAATGTTTAAACAGTTGAGCTGTGCTAGGGGGAATTTTTACTTTAAGGAAAATGACTACCGCAAACAAACTTCCCGATCGCAAAAGTCCCCCAAATGTCAAGGTAGACTTGACTTTGTAGGGGATAATTAAGGAATCTTGTTCGGGAATAAAGGGGCTGCCTTTTGCCTCGGATACGTGAAAAATATTTAAGACTGCGGGTTCTAATTGCAGAAACCTTTCTCCCTCGATTCCGAGGACTGTAGGAATGTCTAAACCGAACTGCCTGATGGTTTCCGCAATCGCCGGCATTTTGGCTACTACTTCGGTGCTAACTAAGGGAATAGCTGTATTTTCTACTCCTGTGTGCCGAGAATTCCACTGCGGTTCTATGCCTGCGGTTGCTAGTAGAGTCCAGCATTTCATGTCGGCGGCAGGGGATTTGCCGTTCATTAAGCGGCGGGCGGATTGTTGCAATGAGTCTTCTAATTCCCCGTAGGGATGAGTTTTGAACAAACGCACCAAAACACAGCTATTTTCTCCAGTTTGCGAATCGCAAAAATGTTGGTAAATATACTTGACAATTTTTTGGCTGCTGGCTTCCATACTAGCAGAATTTCTACCGAACTGGCGCAGGACTAAACTGCATTTCGCGATGTCTTGCGGGGTAAATAGGGTAATATCGTACATTAGAAAACGCTCTCCCAGATCTCAAACACTCTTTTTCATTTATCCGTAAGGTCGTTACCCCATCCGGAATCCTACTGAGAGTTTTTCCAAGTGTTAGTTAAAATATGTACAAAATTTGCCAGCCAAATGCAGCGCTTGTCTGGCAGGATACAGAAATTAAGACTAAGTAAGAGTAAAAGGAAAAATCTATCCCGTAGCGCGCGCACCGCGCACAGAGAGGCAGATGTATGATTTATGGCGTTTGCAAGGATTTGTGGCGGTGACTCGGGCAGAGAAATTAAAGTAGCGAGACTTTTCTACCAGAGTCAGGATGATAATCTAAAAGGTTCGTAGTGAGGACTTCAGTCCTCAGCAAAAGAAGGACTTAAGTCCTCACTACGAACCTGTAGTGAGGACTTCAGTCCTCAGCAAAAGAAGGACTTAAGTCCTCACTACGAACCTTTTTTTGTTTAAGTTGAGGCTTTGTTTAAAACTTTTAATCATCCCAAACAACTCTACTGGGCTGCTTGAGACTTGGCTTGCAGAGCATCTTTAGCCGACAATCCCTGATCTTGAATGCCAAAATACCACAAACTTGCAGCAGCTTCGGCGCGAGTCACGGATTTTTTGGGCTGAAACAGAGTTGTAAAACCAAAAACGCGGCGAATATTCGCCAAGTCTCCATTGTTGAAATCAGCTAAAACTGCTCGCGACGCCTGGGAATCAATCTTAGAAGCGTCTTGAAAACTCCATTTTTCTTTCACTCCCTCAATGTTAGCTGTGGGCAAAACTTGACGAGTATCTAATGGTACTTTCCAGAGAATCATTGTTTCGCGGGTTAAAGGTGCATCCGGGCGAAATTTCATATCTTTAGTTTCTCCCGAAAGTGAACTCGGAATTAAACCGGCTTCTGCTAAACCTTGAATTGCTGAAAAATCTGGGTCGGTTTTGGGTATGTCAGAAAAGGCTGATTCGCTAGATTCTACTGCTAATCTTATTTGTTTGGCTTGACGGCTGGCATAAATTTGATTGTTTGCTGCTACTAACCACCGGGCGTATTCGCGGCGGGTGATAATTTTGTTGGGTTCGGGCAAAGTGCTGCCTGTTTCTAAATTAGCACCGCTTTTAGATCGCACTTTCAGCGCTTCTAACTGAGCCAAATCCGCCACGTACTGCTGCAACTGTTGAGGAATTTTGGTGTCTAGTTGGCTAACTTTTTCGGATTTTGGCGAGGCAGATGGGGTTGGAGTAGTTGCTTCTGAATTTGATGGAGTTGGTGAAGCGGTTGGAGATGGGCTAGACTCGGAATTGTTAGGCTGGGGACTGGCTGCTATTTCTGGACTGTCTTTGGTGTAGTCGATCGCAAATTCCGTAGAACCTCCTACTTTTTGAGTCGGAGAAAGCGATACTGTTACCCGCAATTTATCTCGGGTTGCTACCAAAGAACCTTGTCCTTCGGCGGTTGGGCGGCTGACTATTTGCCAATTCCCGCGCCCAAATTCTCTCTGATAAAAGTTCTGAACCGAATTAACCGGATCTGTGCTTTCCCAGCGCAGCCGCACGTTTTTTGACGGCGCATCGGTTGGCGCACCAACTTCGACTAACTGAGCATTAGGATAGAGTGGAATCTCTGTCGGGAAATCGGCAGGAAGTTTGGCGGTTGTGCTGGTTTCGACTGCTGTCGCTGGGGGAGGCACAGGGACGGGAAGCGGAGTTTCTGTTAATTTGGGATCGGCGGCTAAAGATTCTTGGAGGGCTTTGCTGTTGGGGTCGTTTGCACAAGCTGTCACAGAAACCAGCAGACTGATAGCCAGCCAAGTCTTTACAACAGCTAGTATATTGGTTTTATTAGTTTTACTGGTTTTACTGGTTTTGGCTGGGCCCAGCGAGTTGCCTCGCCGTTGAGTACGTATAATATTCAGCATAAATCCCTCGTTTGCGGATATGTTTCTAGGCTAGCGCAGATCGATCGGACAAATATAATTTTTACCCAAATGAAATTTCTGCATATAATCCTAGTTACTGCTACATTACTTGTCTGGGCACTCAAGTTTACAAGTCCCGCAAAAGCTGAAGCAGCCCCGCTGCGGGCGCCACTTCAGACGCCGGAGTGGCAGCCGTTTTGTTCGGCGATGGGTCAGTTTGCGATCGATATGCCGGGAACTCCCAAAATTAATACTGAAACTTTTTCAACTCAAATTACCGCTCATACATACAGGTCTATCTTAAAAAATAAAGAAACTTATTTACTGCAATACTTCGATCTAGATTTTCGGCTCAGCAACAATAATATCAAAATTACTTTAAATAATGCCGTTGATTTTTTTGTCGTGGCTGCCAATGCTAAATTGCTGCAAGTGCGGGATATTTCCCTGGGCGGCTATCCGGGAAAAGAGTTTGAGTTTCAGCCACTTTCTCCCAAGGAACCTATAGGCGTCGGTCAAGTTTTTTTGGTGGAAACGCGCGTTTACGGGCTGGTTGCTACTACTCCAGAACCAGAAAATGCTCAAAAATTTCTCGACTCTTTTCGTTTGTATTGAAGCAGGAAGTATGGATTTAACGGATGTTGAGGCAAATTTCTGTTGGCCCGGGCGATCGCATTTATTAATACAACTTACGAGTTGAAACTTGGTGGATCGGAAAATATGGGCTGTGGCCAAGAAAAATGTTGCCATGAATTGGTTTTTTTGATCGACAGTGCATTCATGACTAATCACGTTAATTTTTTTTAATGCCTAATTTGCTTTGGCTCTTCTGGGTTTGCGGTGAAAACTGTATAATATAGGAACTTTACGCTAGAGGCTAAGCTTATGGATTTTCATCTTGACGGATTACTCAATTTG
>NZ_JAEQCI010000202.1:0-5508 GCF_020738565.1 Microcoleus sp. PH2017_12_PCY_D_A
TGAAGTCCTCACTACGAACCTTAAATTCCTGGTTTGTAGTGAGGACTTTAGTCCTCTTCCTGGAATTTAAGAAGGACTGAAGTCCTCACTACGAACCTTTTAAGATAAAGCGATTTGGATTCAAAATATTTTCCGGGTCAAACTCTTGCTTGATCCGGCGCATTAGATCGATCGCACTTCCAGTATAGCCCCAAACATCAAACTCTGGCTTGATGTGGGTCGGCGCAGCCAAAACACTCAGAAAACCGCCTTTAGCTTCGCACCCTTTGCGTACCTCCAACAGCGTTTCGGCAGTCGCAGTCTCAAACCGCAAAACCCCCAAACCGCTGCCGGCATGAATCAAAGCGTCTTGTACCGGCAACTCATTAATTGCCTTGACTGATTCCGAGGGTCTGATACCTATTTTACAAATAATTGCTGATTTATTCGCAGAATTCCACACTGTTTCTCGCAGTCTTTGCCATAATTGATTCTCCTCATTTTCGCCGCAGCTAGTGCCTTGCAAGCCCAACTTTTCGCCAACTTCCAGCAAGCGGGCGGATTGTTGTTTAACACTTTCGGCGATGCTTTGAAACCTCACCGCTAATCCCGAACCTTTACCCGAACTCAATTTTTCTACTAACTGCGGTGACAGCAAATCAACGGCCGTCGGTGTCAGAGCAGAAGATAATAAGATTTGAGCAGCTTGGGCTAAAGCATTAGTTTCTCCTGTCAGTATGACAGTTCCCGATGATTCCGGCAGCGGATAAACTCGGAATGTTACTTGAGAAATGACGCCCAATGTGCCGTAGGAACCGGTCAACAGTTTCATCAAGTCGTAACCGGCGACGTTTTTAACGACTCGACCTCCGGCTGTAGCAATTTTACCGTCCGATCGCACAAAGCTAATTCCCAGCAGCAAATCGCGCACGCCCCGATAGCGGTGCCGCAGGGAACCCGTATCAGCAGTAGCGACAATCCCGCCCAAAGTTGCCTGTTGCGGATATGCTGGATCGATCGGCAAAAATTGACCTGATGCCCCTAAAATTTCCTGCAAATCCGCAAACTTCATCCCCGCCTCCGCAGTCACCGTTAAATCGCCCACAGCGTGTTCTACCAGCCGGTTCAGGCGCGCCGTACTTACAGCAACGATCCCCCCTGCATCAGGAGATCCCCCTAAATCCCCCTCCCGGGGGACTTTGACAACATCTTGCTCCCCCCTTGTTAAGGGGGGCTGGGGGGGATCGGGGTCAAATTGCACTAAACCGCCCCAATCGAGTTTGCTGCCACTCCCGCAAGGCAAAACGCCCCAGCGATTTCGCCCTGCACAAGCAATCACCGCCGCGAGTTCTTCTTGAGTATTGGGGTAAACGGTGCAGGCTATTTTTGTGCCCGGGGCAACTGCTTTTTCTATCCGTTCTTGCCAAAAAGCTTCTGTGTCTTGCCACAGACAGATGCCAGAAGTGCCGACAATACTTTCTAATTCTTGTGTGGTAACGTAATTTTCGGTAGAGAAAGATTTCATGAAGGTGATCGGACGCCCGGTAAAAAAAATAATCAAAACACGGCCTAAAACCATTAAATATTAATACGGGCCCCCTATTCTAAACATGAACAAACAAATGTCTCAAAACAGACTTTCTGTAGGAATTACCGGTCTCAACGAAGTGATTGGCGGCGGGCTGATTCCTCAGCGCTCTTATCTGGTACGCGGCGGCCCCGGTACTGGCAAGACTACCCTGGGCTTTCACTTTTTGTCCGCAGGCGTGGCTGTGGGAGAAACGCCCTTGTTTATTACTTTAGGAGAACCGGAAGCACAATTGCGCGCCAATGCCCAATGGCTCGGTTTTGACATCGAAGCGATAGCATTTCTCGATTTGAGCCCCTCCTCAGAATTTTTTACCGAAGTTCAGACTTATGACATTTTCTCTCCCTCCGAGGTAGAGCGAGAACCGACTACACAAAAAATTATCGAGCGAGTCCAAGCTGTCAAGCCGCAACGGGTGTTTTTGGATGCAATTACTCAATTTCGCTACCTAGCTGCGGATGAGTTTCAGTTTCGCAAGCAAGTTCTGTCTTTTCTGCGGTTTTTGGTGGAAGGGGGGGCGACGGTGGTGTTTACCTCGGAAGGTACATTAAGTGCTCCCGACGACGATTTGCAATTTATCAGCGACGGCGTAATTCACTTGGAATTGCGGCCTGAAGGGCGCACTCTGTCTGTCACCAAGCTGCGGGGCTCCAACTTCCAGGAGGGCCGCCATTCGCTGCGCCTGACTCAGGCTGGGATGGAGGTATTTCCGCGCCTGCTTCCTGACAACTATCAACAGGATTTTGTCGCTGAACCGATTTCTGCTGGGGTTCCAGAAATGGACGAACTGCTGCACGGGGGACTGGAACGCGGGACTGTGACGGTGATTACGGGGCCTAGCGGCGTGGGTAAGACGACGGTGGGGATTCAGTTTATGAAGGAGGCTGCTGGAAGAGGGGAGCGATCGGTAGTTTACATTTTTGAGGAGTCAATTTCTACTCTGCTGCGCCGCTGCGAATCAGTTAACATCCCGGTGGGGGCGATGATGGCCCAGGGAAGTCTTTCGGTGATACCGGTGGAACCTTTGCTGTACTCGCCGGATCAGTTTGCTCGCATGGTACGCCGAGAGGTGGAGCAGGAAAAGACGCGGATTGTGATGATTGACAGTATTTCTGGCTATCAGCTTTCGATGCGGGGGCAAGATTTGGTGAACAATTTGCACGCTTTGTGCAAGTATCTCAAGAATATGGGAGTCACGGTGATCTTGATTAATGAGGTAGAAGCCATTAGCGGAGATTTTCGGCTGACCGAGATCGGGATTAGCTATTTGGCTGATAATCTGATGTTTATTCGCTATCTGGAACGCCAACTGCATAATAGAACAGAAATCCGCAAGGCGATCGGCGTAATTAAAAAACGAGTCAGCAGTTTCGAGAAAACTCTGCGAGAACTGGATATTACTCGCTACGGCCTCAAAGTCAGCAAACCGATACGGGGGCTGCGCGGCATTTTGAGTGCGGCGCCGGTGTGGCCTGAGGGGGGAGCGGATGAAGATTGAATCGGGGTTTGCTGTGCTGTTTTTGGCGGAGTGCGGGTAATGAAAGCAGCCGTTAACCGACTGCTCAGCAGTGCGCGCACCTCGCACCTGGGCCTTAGTCTTGGAAAAGTTAAATATAGCAGATTCCATGTTTGTGAAGTACACGCCGAGCTCTCGAAGAGTAGCGTAGGGGCGCGGCGCCGTGCCTTTGGTCGTGTCAAATTAAGCCTCTAGTCCGCCAGTCCTTGCGCCCACCCGATAGTCCGGCAGGGAATGAATTCCCTGCCTCAAAGCGAAAGTCCACAGCGAGGAGGACTGAAAAACTCATCAGTCCTCTTTAGAGGACTTTCGCTATTAGACAGGGGTTTCAACCCCTGGCGGACTAGAGGCTTAAGCTGACACCTATAGGCAGTGCCGCGCGTCCCTGTTTGTGAAGTACACCCCGAGCTCTCGAAGAGTAGCGGTTAGACAAGGCGCCGTGTCCAAGGAGTGACAACTTAACGTTAAACCGATAGTCCGGCAGGGAATGAATTCCCTGCCTCAAAGCGAAAGTCCACAGCGAGGAGGACTGAAAAACTCATCAGTCCTCTAAAGAGGACTTTCGCTATTAGACAGGGGTTTCAACCCCTGGCGGACTAGCGGGTGGGCGCGAGGACTGGCGGACTAGAGGCTTAAGCTGACACCTATAGGCGAAGCGTAGCGGAGGGAGTGCCGCGCGTCCCTACCAGAGCTAAAATTGTGTATTTTACGACTTTTTATAGCTCGCCTAAAAGCAAGCTAAACCCTATTTAAAGGAAGGTGATAGATGACTGGCAACTCAATAATTTTAGCCGTAGACCGCAATCAGCGAAACTTGCAACTTTTAGCACAATTTCTTAACAAAGAAGGATACCATACGATCGCGGCTGATAGCTTTGAAGAGTTTGCACGAGCGATCGGCGAGCCTGCTAGGATCGGGATGGCTTTAGTAGATATTTCTGGTTTCGACCCCCGGATTTGGGACTGCTGCGAACAACTGCGAAATCACCAAATCCCTTTTCTGATACTTTCGCCCAGACAAAGCGCGGCCATTGGGCGCGAAAGCCTCTCCCGCGGTGCTCGGAGTATGTTGGTAAAACCTTTGATCGTTAGAGATTTGCTGTCCATTGTTCACAGCTTGCTAGGAGAACCTGCGTGAGTCAAATTTTATTGCTGGTCGAACAGAGAGAAAATCGCCGCTTGTTATTAGAATGGCTGGCAGTTCACTATGAGGTATTGCTGCCGAACTTAACGGAAAATATTGATGAATTTTTACCATTAAATCAATCTTTTGACATGGGTATAGTTGACGGTCTTGCCCTGAAACGGCACGGGCAATGGATCGCCGCCCAAAAACAGGCAGAACAACCGATGTGCTTGCCTTTTCTGTTGATTACATCCCGCTCGGATGTCGGCATGGCAACGCGATTTATTTGGCAAACTATTGACGATCTAATTATTGCTCCGATCGAGAAGATAGAATTGCAAGCGCGGGTGGAGATTTTGCTGCGAGCGCGCCAGTTGTCTTTAACTCTCAAACTGTCTCACGACCAAATCGATCGCACTTTGCAAACAGCCAAAGAACTCAACGATATGAAAACCTCTTTGCTGTACATGATTGCCCACGACGTTCGCAATCCTTTGAACTTCATCATCGGCACTACACAAGTTCTTACCGAGTACAAATCGAAATTAACAGATGAGAAAACACAACAACTGCTAGACAAAACTCAAGCTGCTGCCAAAGGCATCGATCAGTTATTAGATGATGTTCTGCTGCTCGGGCGAGTTGAGTCGGGAAAAATCGCGCTTTGTTTGCTACCGCTAGACTTGGCAAAGTTTTGCAATGAGTTGGTAGCGGAATTTCAGAGCAGCCTGAAGTTGAAACCTCAAAACGCTCCGGTGACGCTGATTTTTGTGAATCACTGTCAATCGGCGACGGCTTGTTTGGAAGCAAGCTTGCTGCGGCGCATTCTCAGCAATTTGCTGTCTAATGCTATTAAGTATTCTCCCCCAAATACTCAAGTAATTTTTGAATTAAAACTTACTGAAACTGAGGCTATTTTTTCGGTACAAGATGCCGGAATTGGCATACCTTTGGCAGACCAAGAACGGCTGTTTAATTCGTTTTTTCGGGCAAAAAATGTCGGTGTAATTCCCGGTACTGGACTGGGGCTGAGTATTGTTAAAAAATGTGTGGATTTGCACGGCGGCGAAATTGCGTTGAGCAGTGAAGAAGGTGTCGGTAGTACGTTTACGGTAACGCTGCCGATCGCCCAAATTGGAGAAGAGCAAGTCTCGCCCGCAACGCCTTAAACTAGATGCAGGTATTATCTTGGGATACGGTTTACTTAGGGCTTGCCGAAAAAGCCTAAAACCTTTACAGAGAAAGACTTTGACTGGTTTGAACGCTCCGCGTGTGCAAGCTTATGAGCTAAAATCTGTC
>NZ_JAEQCI010000203.1:0-10523 GCF_020738565.1 Microcoleus sp. PH2017_12_PCY_D_A
TCACTACAAACCTATTTCAGTGTGGTTTGTAGTGAGGACTTTAGTCCTCGGATTTTGATAAGGACTAAAGTCCTCACTACAAACCTATTTCAGTGTGGTGGTTCCAGCGGAGACGATCTAACTTCTAAAATAACTCAAAACTCAAAACTACTTCTTCACAGGCCAGGGAATCATCGGATCTTGAGCCAACCGCTTAGAAACTTCAACAGCACCGTAACGGTTGAGGTGACTGGGGTCGGAAAAAGATTCCCGTGCTTGGGGCAACAATAAACTCTTATCTCGGAAAATTAGTCCGGTTTGAGCTGCTAATTGTTGCATATATTGCCGGAATTCTTGTTCGTAACCTGTCCGCACCGGATCTAAATAATCGACTGTCAGAGGCATATTGACAAACACGAGATTGATGTTGCGAACTTTGGTAAATTCGATCATGTTTTTGAGCGCTACAGTTTGTTCCCCTGTCAATTTAAAATCTTGATAGTCGGTGTCGTAATATCCAGATACTTTGGCGTGTTTCTGAAAGTAAGTATCGGGATTGAAGCGGATGTCGATCGGCAAAAAGCCGTTTGGTTGAAACTCGCTGGGTGCTTTACCCGCAGCAGTTGGCTGGGCGTTCTCAGTGGTTGGTTTATCGTCGTCGGCTGCGGTTTGGGGGCTTTCAGTGACAACAGGGGCTGCTGGATTCGCGATCGATCGCAAAAATCCTTTCAGCCGATCGCGCTGTTTGTAAGTTGCAGAACTATCCACCAACTTTTGACTCAGAAATTGTTGAACATTGGCTTGACTTTGTTCCAAATTGTGCACCAATTCACCAGCAGTCGCGATCGGATTTTTGGCAGTTTCCTTAGATGTTGGGGATTCTAATGGATTGGTGCGGATCAGAAAACTGCCCCGGGCCAATTGTCTGTAACCTTCCGAAGAGGCGATCGCACTAAAAGTCAAATCCGGCCGCCCGCTGTTGAGAGCCCTCGCCCCATCCGCCAAAACCAGCAATTTCGGCAATTGTTGCGGCGGCAAAATCCGGCGGACGATCGAATCTACCACTTGCAGAGTAGCTCCGTTCACCCCAAAATTGTAAGCCCTCAGCCCCGGATAGCCTCCCGCAGCCAAAGCCGTTTCCAAAACCGCCGGGTCGATACCCCGCAGCGCCCTAGAACTCCCGACAATTAAAATATCCGGCGGTTTTTTGTGCTGGCGGATGTACTCTTGGTAGCGCGCAATCTGCTCGTCAAGCTGCTCGCTCCTCAAAGTCGGAAACACCGGAGCAGCCGAAACATCAGCTACAGGAACGCTAGTATTTCCCGGTTTTGTAAACCCAGAACCGTTGAAAGCCTTTTCTTCACTCGCTTCCGGCGATGCTTGTAAAGGAATTTGAGGCAAATTCACTTCTTGAGACTCGGGAATTGGGAGCGAAGAGCCAGAGGGAGAGGGAGAATCCGGATTCGCGAGAGAGGCTTGAACGTCGCTCTGAGGCTTGGGGGATGAATTTTGACAATTTGGGCCCTTGCAAACTTCGGAGGCCCTAGGAGCTTGACTGACCGTCGCAGATTTCAGAAATAGACCCAACAACCAATCGGTATTGAAGGTCAGCAAACAACCGGCGATCGCCCAAATCAAGGCCATTCCTGCGGCGCGATCGGCTCTCACGCCTCCCGGCGCAGCAGCATTCATCGACAAAGCGTCGTTGGGAACAAACAAACCCGAAGCAACAAGCGGCTGCACCACAGCTTGAACCAACTGCTCGCCCAACTGGTAGCCGGGGAGTCTAATTTTGAAACGCGGCCGCGAGGAGTCCGGCGCCGGAGCATCGAACACCAAATTCTCGCCCAAACCCGAAAAACTCCCATCCGCCACCGACGGCGCAAACTCCGGCACCGCTTCCTTGGACAAGACAGCCTGTTGCGAGGGAGTCGATGCGGTTATTGGTGCTAATTCCCCGTCAACCGCCGTTTTGAGATCGATACCGTAGCGCCACAGGGGCATTTTCTGACCGGCGCGGCGCCCGTAGACTCGCACAAGAGCCACTCCCGGAAGTTGTAACTGCCGCAAGAATTTAGCCACCGGCGGGCCTACCTTCGACTGAGGAGGGCAAGTTAGAGCTTCAGTCATGACGTGCAGCACGTTGCCTTTGTGCAGCGCCACAGCCCGAATCCCTCCGGTTTCCAGCTTGCGGTTGAGATTGGGATTGAGAAACCTGTTGAGCAAAAAAGTCAAGGCTAATTGGTCGCCCTCGGCCGCCAATATTCTCGGGTTCGCTGCTAAGTCGGGGTGGTGGGCTGCTGGCAAGTCTATCCAGTCGATCCACACCGGCGACTCCGGCTCGGTTGTGCTGTCGCTGGCCGGTTCTACGCCGTAGAGGGTAGCTGCGCGGATTCCTTGGGGTGCGAAGGATGCTAACAAAGGGGCGATCGCATCCGTAGTTTGCTGTTTGTCGGGGTATTCTTGCCGTTTGGGTTTTTGTCCTTTTTTGACTGTTTTGCTGCAAAACAGGTGCAGAGTTGCTTCTTTGAGGGTGGCTCGCACTTCGACTGTTGATGGCGCCAAGTGTTGGTTGAGCAGTTTGGCGATCGACTGTACGTCTCCCCAGCGGGCCCATTCCTTGAGAATTGTGTCCGGCGGCGTCAAATCCACTCGCAGCAGCCAGTCTGGCTTCGATTCCCCTGCAACTTGGCTGCCGATTACTGCTTCCACGAAATCCTCTAATTGCAGTTTCCGCAGCCTAGCGGCGATCGGTTCTGCGAGCAAGGATGGTTCGGGGCTGTAGGCTGACTCGCACAGCACTAACAGCCGCCGTTCCTTGGATTTGAGAATTTGTGGCGCATTGGGGTGCAGGGTTTCCCGGCTGCTTTTGGCTTCTTTTTCGCGAATGCTAACTTTCACCGAAACACCCATCGGCCCGAGGATTTCGCTGAGATAGCTGGCGATCGCATCTGGATACCCCCGCCGCGCCAAAGTTTCCGCCGAAACGGTCAAAGTGCCACCACTATCACTGTCACCGGAGCCTGTTTCGGGGGATTGAATCAAAGCCACCCCGCCGCGATTTGCCTGCTGCTGCGTGGATGTTTGCGGTGCTGGCGCAGAAATGGGGGGACTGAAAGCTTCCCGAGTTGCCGAAGTGTCGATCGTCACTGGGGAAGTTTCAAAAACTTCTGGATATTCAATCCGGGAGGCTGTGGGGAAACTTTCGGTGTCAAAATCCATTTCTTCCCGCACCTGAGGCATTGGTGGCGGGGTTTCTACCGCTTCTGGTTTCAGTTTGAGGTTGCGGTTTTCATTTTTGAATTTGCCGAAGAATCCGCCGCCTTTACGACTTGTTGGCGGTTCGCCCTCGGGGGGACTCGCTGGTGGTGGCACTTCGGAAACTTTTGGTTCCGGTTCCGGTTCCGGTTCCCGTCGCTGTGGCTGTGGCTGTTTACCGCTGCAATCGAGCCGGACAGTCCAGTCGTTTTGTCGGGAACCGAGTTTGCGGCCGCACAGAAACAACTGGTAGATTTTAGTTCGATCGGGCAACAGTCGCGTTAAATCAGTTTGTTCGATCGCGCTCTTAAATCTCGCCGTCACCAATTCCTGAGACGGACAGATTTGCGCTTCGCACAAAATATGCAGGTGATTGCCGCGCAAACGCGCTTGTACCTGCACCTCGGGCAGTCCCAAAGCTTTTTGCGCCCACTGCGATGCGGGCGATCGATTGTCTGCCAATATACTCCCGTTCGCATTCAACATGGGACTTTAAATTTCGTCAAGGCTGCTTTCGTCTTCTACAGATAGCACATTTCGTCCGTATTTTGGCATATATTAGGCTTCACTTAGGCGAAGTCATCAGTCATCGGTCGTTAGTAATTATTAGGAATCGCACCGCATTACATATAGTGTGTCTGCGTCCAGGACTGTACAACCTAGTTTATAAAGGCTGGAATGTGCGATCGGTTTTTTCGTAAGTTGGCGGACAAATTAAGTTATCTTTTATACAAGTCACAGGTAAATCTGTTTGGCGATCGCCAGTCCAAAGTTGTCAAAACCGCACAATTCGTAGCGTGACGCTTCAAATACGGAAGTAAGTTAAAGCTGTGATGAAGTTTACTTCAAGATGGCGAAAAGCACTTGCGATCGATGAAAGTTACTGATATTCTCAAATCAATCGGTTAACAACAGCAATAAAAAAACCAGCTTATTGCGATCGCATCAAAATTTTGTCAGCCTCGCTGGCAGGTTTTCACCTGTCGAGATAACACATTGCGATCGCAAGGAAAAACCCAAAAATCCAGCAGGGCCTGGACTAGCTTTGCTTGCCAAATTTTACAAATCAACCTCCTCAAAATCAGCATTTTTGGGTCACTTTTATTGTCAACCAAGGACTTAAATTATGTTACAAATCGAAGCATCTACTCCCAAACTAACTGCCAATACTTCCATCATCTCCGACATTACAGAAGACTTGCCACTAGCAAAATCTACCAGCAATCATTCTTTCCCCCCGCCCCCGGAAACTCTCCTAACAACTAACGAAACATCATCCACATCCAGTATTGAACTATTACGCTCGAACAACAAAATTCTCGATAAAAGTCCAGAAATTTATCCCAACAAGCAGACATATACGCCTTCATCCTCAACAAAAATCCAACACAAACAATCAACAGCATCGCTGAAAAACCGCAAACAGCCACCACCAAAACAGACACAATAACAGGCGATACAGCCCAGCCAGCAACTCACAATAACATCCGTTTCGACTCCGGCATTATCCAAGCAGACAAGACAGGCAAAACTAGCTTCGACTACCTATCAGATTTGCGTACATCAGAGACAGACAAAGAATTGATAGCTGACGCTACACCAAAAACCGAGACTAAATTAGAAGAAAAAAAAGCAGATGCTACTTTTGCAACAAATCCTGTTGAGACAAAACCCGAAAATTCGCCAGCAACAGAAACTAAAAGCCCGAAAGTTTCCGAAATTCCCAACTCCCATACAAATCCTGTTGAGCCAACAACAGATTCTCCACCAGTAAAAACCAAAAACTCGACTGTTTCCGAGATTTGTACTTGCGCGACAAATCCTGCTGATCCAAAAACAGACAAATCTCCCGCAGTTGAAGCTAAAAACTCGACTGTTTCCGAAATTCTCAATTCTGATCCAAATCCTGCCGATCCAAAACCCGAAAATTCCCCAGCGACAGAAACCAAAAAACCGACTGTTTCCGAAATTCCCAATCCCGATCCAAAACCCGAAAATTCCCCAGCGAGCAGTTGAAGCTAAAAATCCCACTGTTTCCGAAATCCCCAATCCCGATCCAAAACCCGAAAATTCCCCAGCAACAGAAACCAAAAAACCGACTGTTTCCGAAATCCCCAATCCCGATCCAAAACCCGAAAATTCCCTAGCAACAGAAACCAAAAAACCGACTGTTTCCGAAATCCCCAATTCCGATCCAAATCCTGCCGATCCAAAAACCGAAAAATCTCCAGTAGCAGAAACCAAAAACCCCACAATTTCCGAAAATACAATCTCAACTATCGCAGTTTTCAACTCAATCGACGAAATCACAGGTGACAAAATCGAAACACCTGTCTTTCTCCAACCAGAAATACCAGCAATACCCGCAGAATCCACAGACCTTCTCACCGGAGAAATTTTAAATATCTCCCCAACTCTTATCCACAGCCCCGAAATTGCCAGCGAAACTGCTGAAAATTTCCCGCTAATTTCTCCCGATGAAATTTCCACACAGTTGGAAACTCTCAACAGCATACTCGGCCAACAATTCCCTCTCATTCCCGAAACAGAATCCATCCAAAATAATCAACCATCCGCATCAGAATACATAGTTACCGACAGCCAAACTATTATTCCTGAAATCGCTGTCACCCTAAACCATTACTCACAACAATCAGAAAATATCATCGCCGACAGCGACAATCAGCCGCCAACAACCATCGGCGAATATCTAAACCCCGACTTCGAGTCCAAAAAAATTACAATTACTCCTACTCCCGAAATACCATCTGACGAAAACAATCAGCCAGATCACTCGGAAAATATCATCGCCGACTCCGAAATCGCAACTGTAACTAACAGCGACTCCGAAACAAACATTAACGAATACGCAGTCACCGACACGGAAACCAAACTTGAACAGGAATTACGCACTCCGACTAAAGAAACCGGGTTGATGGACGAAAATACTTCGTTGTTACCGACAGATTCGGTAAAAAACCCGGCTTCTGGACCCTCAGTAATTCCAATAGAAATAACCCCCAATCTGCCCCAAGAAACCCAACCATTAATCGGAATAATCGACACCGGATTCACAACCAACAATCCCAACATCGACTACAGCCAAATCAGACTCGGAAAAGACTTAATCGAGGGCGACAATAATCCCCTACTCCAACCAAACGAAGGAAACCAACACGGAAACACAATATTAGAAATTATCAGCGAATCCAACAATCAAAACGACACCAAAGAATCTCCTCCCATTTGGTTGGGACGAGCAACAGGTTCCGGCAACTGGCAGCAATCCCTGATAGAATTTGTAGACGCAGCCATTGCTGCAAAACAACCCAACGCCGTCGTTAACCTCAGCTTCGACTTAACCCAAATCAATCCCGACGGCACGCAAACAACACGGCACAAACTGACAGCAGAAGAAACAGCAGCATTGCAATACGCCAAAGACAATAACATACTGATTGTAGCAGCGGCCGGCAATGAAGGGAATCTGATTTCTGCCCTGGGACAAGCATCAACCAAATTCGATAACATCATCACCGTCGGCGCAGCAGAAAATAACTATCGCGCCGGATATTCCAGCTACGGAGAAGGCTTGGATATCCTCGCAACGGGCGACATTCCGCAAACAACAGAAACACCAACAACCGAAACCAAAATTGGCACGTCGATCGCAGCAGCCAAAGTCACAAATACCATCTCCCAAATGTGGGCGGCCAACCCATCCCTCAACTACCAACAAATCAAAAACATCCTCCTCAATACGGCCAAAGACATCGACATACCCGAATGGGATGAAAGGACGGGATACGGAATTCTCGACGCAGAATCAGCAATTGCTACAGCAGCGGAAACCATTCCCACAATTCCAGTATTGGCAGCAGCCAAACTCTTGACAAAACCCTTAATTGATGCTGGCTCAAATATTGGTAACTCTCCCAATTCTACCGCAGCCAAACCTTCAGAAAGAGCAACTGCAACTACGGCTACTCCCCCCGGTACGCCAAAGATTACGAGTACCTCAACCGGAGATTCTAACGCCGGCACCAGTTCCTATATTAGGGACGTAGCGCCGTACAAAACCACCACTACCAGCAGTTCCAACGGTACAACTAACACCAACTCTCGCACTCTTAGCAGCCTTGCAAACACCCAGTCAAATTGGGATAGAAGCACTACCAGAACTAACCACAAGGGCGAATCTTTTGACGAATCCACCAGCGATTCAACTACAAATGCTGCTACCTACAGCAGCAAAAGCTTTTCCCAAAACTCACTAGAACAAAACAATCAATGGCAGGAAAACCGCAGCCGAGTCAAACACGAAGGAACTCGCAGCGACCAAAGTTCGTCGGCTCAGAAATCCCGCGGTTCTTACAACTATACCACTCCCACCTACGTCAGAAATGATGCTTCAGAAAGTTACCGCAATAGCAAATCCAAATCGAACAGCCAATACGGTACGAACCTGAGCATATTTAACGGCGATCGTCAAGATGATTGGGGTTCTAAATCAACGATCGACACCCGCACTACCAACGGCAACAACATATCTACTAGCAAAAGTGCAACTCAAACCGCAGGCAACGCCAAGTGGACGAATAGCAGTAACGGCAGCAGTTCCAACAACACTCACACTGGCGAAGAAACCACTGTCAGCACGTCGAATTCTACTAACAGTAACAGCAGCGGTTTCTCCAAAAGCAGCAACAACAACGACAACTATTCTGTAACCAACTCTACTTGGGACAACACGACAGTTAATGGTGTACCTGTCAACAGCAACACCCGCGATGTTTATTCAGAAGGCAGCACCAACAGTCAAACCAGTTACGACGACGGCAAGTCAAAAAATCACAGCTATCAAGACACTTATACTGTCAATCAATCCGAGCAAACCAACAGCAGTCAGGGTTCTGCATATCGGCAGAACAATCGGCACAACAATTACTCTGTCAGGCAGAGTAATGACACGCAAACTTACAAACACGGGCCGCATACTAGCAGCAGGATTACAGATAGCTATTCGGTAACGAAGTCGGATAGTTATAGTGCTAATAGTTCGGGGAAAGTCACTTCTAAAAACAATCAAGAAAGTTATTCAGAGAACTTCGTTCAAAACGAGAGCGAGTATAAGATCGATGCTTATACCACGACTACTACCGGAGATGAAGCAACAATAACATCTACTCGTTCCAACAGTCACAATGACGGAACTAACAATAATTCATCCAGCAGCAGCGATACGGTTCGCACCCGCAACGGGCAAACAGTTACTGTTTATAAAGATGGGCGCAAAGATGAAACTGAAACAAGCGGTTACGAGAGGTGGTTCAGCGACAGAACTGCGGATAATAAAGGTGTAATTAGTGCGACTTCAGGTAGTGAGACTTGGAGTTCTAGTTACAGGAGGTGGGATTTTAAAGGCGGTTACAGTTGGAGTGAAACCATCAGCGGTACTGATTCAAAAACAGTCACTAAAGGAAATGTTTCTACTACCTCTAGCAGCAGTTGGAGTTGGACTCGCAGCGGGACTGTGTGGGATGACGGGCGCAATAATTGGAATGAGAGTTGGTCGAAGTCTAATTCGGAGAATGGGAAGTGGCTGCCCGGTGAATCCGAGACAGCGAGGGGGTCTTACGATCCGAAGGGTACTGGTACACAGACGAATAATTTGCCCAAAGCTGGGGAAGCGCCGCGGTTGAATAAGCCACCGAAGAATGTTTTGGAGTTGAATAAGCAGCCGAAGCACAAGCCGCAGCCGAGTAAAGACTTTTATGTGGCTGAGCCGATCGCTGACAGACCAGATATTGCGGAAAAGTTTTCTGATAATTTTTTTGGTGGTATTGCTAATAATTTACCACCCGATGAAGTTAATGGCTGGTCTTTTGAGAAAAAGTTAATTGAGGCAGCACGGCGAGGACTTGCTAAGCTACCAGGAGATGCTTTAAGTACAATAATGCGGTGGGAATTTTGGGCACAATTACTTGCTACCTTAGCTGTCTTTGCAACATTAAGTTTGACAGGATTGGGTGAAATTGCTGCCATCATATATGCTCTGAGCAGGGTAGGAATTGCTGTGGAAGCGGTCAAAGAATTATTTTCATATGTTTTTACTGCTTTTTATGCCAAAAATCATGCTGACTTAAATAAAGCTGCCGAACACTTTAAACACTTTGCTAGCTTAGCCGGACAAGAATTGGTAGGTGTAGCCTTTAGAAGAATCAGACTGGAACTAGCTAAACAAGGACATTGGACAACTCGGTTTGATGCGGCTATTCAAAATAATTTAGCATCAACTAACGCAGGTACTAAATTAGAGGCGAGAACTGCTAACCTGCTCAGACACGATTTAATCAGTTATGGAAGAAAGGAACTTAACGCAAACGGTAGTCTGCTTGGAGAGGTTGATGTGGAAACCAGTAATGTTATCATAGAAGCTACAATTAGTAGCGGAGGAAAAGCAGGGCAAATTGCCAAATTACAAACGGATCGACTTCTAAATCCTGGCAAAAAGCCCGTAATCTTGTTTGCCCCAAATTATACCGATGCAGCACAAGCAGAGCTTCCCTCTGGAGTACGAGTCTTTCGGACTGAGCAAGGACTCATAGATTACGTAACAAATCTGAAATGAGGAGAATTATCAATGTCAGAGCCTATTATTGTTATCTCAAGCTCTAATATTACGAAAGATGAGTTGATAGCTTTTATCCAAACAGTAGGCTTAGAAATTGTTGAACAGCCAAACGATCCATTTTTTGGATATCTGGGAAGGGTAGATATGTACATCTGGCTCACTATTGACAATAGGAGTGTTGCAGTATTAGAGGACGGGGAACCAAATGAATTTGCAATAATTAAGCAAAAGTTAGGTGGTGAACCACAGACAGGTATCTTACTAGAAATGTCTAGAACACCAGGTAATAAACTCTTGGCTTATGAATTGGCTGCTTCATTAGCAAAACAATGGCCTTGTGTTGTTGATAACTTATCCGGGTACGATCGACGAATTACTTCATCTACGGAGTTATTCGCTCTACTGGAAAGTGGCTGTGACTTTGAAGAATATTGATTCTTTTTTACGCTCTTCCAATTAGAGTGCGAATTTTTCGGACTGAGCAAGGACTGTTGGATTACGTAACAAATCTGCGATAAGGAGAGTTAACAATGTCAAACGGTCTAGTAGTTGTGGCGTTGCTGAATCAAGATATGAATGCCCCAGGAATGGGAATATCATCAAATTTTAAGTAATGTATTAATAACTTAATAGAATGCTTGAGCATTTCCTC
>NZ_JAEQCI010000204.1:0-5407 GCF_020738565.1 Microcoleus sp. PH2017_12_PCY_D_A
TCCTTCTTTTTGCGGACTCAAGTCCTCACTACAAACCAGATTTTAGATGGGAAAAGAAGATGTTCGTAGTGAGGACTTTAGTCCTTCTTTTTGCGGACTAAAGTCCTCACTACAAACCAGATTTTAGATGGGAAAAGAAGATGTTCGTAGTGAGGACTTTAGTCCTTCTTTTTGCGGACTAAAGTCCTCACTACGAACCTTAATTAAAAATCAATAGTCAAAGGTGCTCTCGGAAACGGAATCACATCCCGAATATTCCCCATTCCCGTCATAAACTGCACCAAGCGTTCAAACCCCAAACCAAAACCAGCATGAGGTACAGTACCGTAGCGGCGCAAATCCAAATACCACCACAATTCCTCCTTATTCATACCCTGAGCTTCCATGCGGCGCTCCAACACATCCAGCCGTTCTTCCCGCTGCGAACCGCCGATAATTTCCCCAATATTCGGAGCCAAAACATCCATGGCTCGCACAGTTTTCTCGTCCTCGTTTAAACGCATATAAAACGCTTTAATCCCGACGGGATAATCGCTGACAATTGTCGGCTTTTTAAACAAGTCCTCAGCCAAATAGCGCTCGTGTTCCGACTGCAAATCCAAGCCCCAGCTTACCGGGAAGTCAAACTTTTTGTCGGCTTTTTCCAAAAGTGCGATCGCCTCCGTGTAAGTAATCCGCTCGAACTGATTGTTAATAATATTTTCAGCAGTCGCCAAAACCGTCTTATCAATCCGCTCGTTGAAAAACTCCATATCCTCCGGGCAATGCTCCAAAACAAAGTTAAAAATGTACTTCAAAAACGCCTCAGCCAAATCCATATCTCCCTGCAAATCGCAGAAAGCCATCTCCGGTTCAATCATCCAAAACTCAGCCAAATGTCGCGAAGTATTAGAATTTTCCGCTCGAAAAGTCGGGCCAAAAGTGTAAACATTGCCGAAAGCCAGCGCCATAACTTCCGCTTCCAACTGGCCGCTAACTGTTAAATAAGCGCGTTTACCAAAAAAGTCTTTCGCATAATCAACTTCTTGCGAATCAGTGCGCGGCACATTCTTTAGATCGAAGTTAGTAACGGCGAACATTTCCCCTGCACCTTCGCAATCGCTAGCAGCAAGAATCGGAGTGTGCACCCACAAAAAACCGCGTTCTTGAAAAAATTGGTGTACCGCCGCCGAACAAGCATTGCGGACTCGAAAAACAGCGCCGTGGGTGTTGGTGCGGGGCCGCAAATGCGCGATTGTCCGCAAAAATTCCAAGGAATGCCGCTTTTTTTGCAGCGGATAAGTTTGCGGGTCTGCTTCGCCATAAACTTGTACTTGTGAGGCTTTTAACTCAATTCGCTGTCCCTTCGCCGGAGACGCTACCAGCACTCCGGAAACTTCTACAGAGGCACCTGTATTAATTTGTTTGATTACATTTTTAAAGTCTGGCAAATCGGCATTGATGACTACTTGCAAATTAGCCATCGCTGAACCGTCGTTGACTTCGACAAAGGCAAATTCTTTTAACTCGCGTTTGGTACGCACCCAGCCTTGAATGGTTACAGTTTCGTCTGGTTCGCCGGCGCGCAAAATTGCTGCAATTCGTTGATTTGTCATATCCAATCCTGTTTATTTAATATTTTGCACCATAATTCTCTCTTTTCTCTTCCTCTGCGCCCTCTGCGCCCTCTGCGGTAAAAAAAATCAAAAACTATCCCGCATAGGATTTCAAAATCCAACCAATCAAAATGCCGAGTCCACCAAAGCGAACTGCTTGCCAAAAAGGTTGTTTTATGCTTCCCCAAGAAAACAGGCTGCTTTCTAAATTTAACTCGATCGTTTCCAATTCTTGCTCAATTTGCCGCAATTCTTTCTTGAGTTGCGGCAATGGATTTTGGCGCAGAGATTGGCGGACATCTTCGCGCCGGTTGCCGAGTTCGGCTTGGCGCTGGCGATCGCGCTGAATCTGAGTGTAACGCTCTTTGACTGCTGCGAGCGATCGCTCCACTGCTGCGATCGCCTGGACAAACTCATTTTCTGAATCTTCCCGATTTAACTCTGACGGCTGTTGAGGCATTTCGATCGGCAAACCTGACAATACTTAAAAAACAATTCCCAATTAACTTGTTATTATATGCAGTATATTTTTGCAATTCACAAACCGCAGCCAAATAGCTATAATTCCCATCTATGCTTGAAACTACACAAACAACCCAAACTGTCAACCTCAACGAGCTGAGTACAGTAGAACTGGCTCAAGTCCTAGCAGCGCGCCTCGCCATCTCCGAAAGAGATTGGCACCGCCTCAAAGCCAACCGTTCCGCGCGGGCCGGAGAGCAAGCCGCGGCCGCTTTGGTCTTTTTGCTGAAAAATCAGCCCGAAGAAGCTCTCCCGCGCTTAAACCAAGCAGCAGGATGGCTGGATCGATCGATCTCCGCACCTCCGTGCCCGACTCACGGCAAATAAGCTTCCAATGCCCAAGCCGTGGATGAGTTATATCAATTCCAGCCAGTAACCCCCCATAAAATTAGTTTGTAGTGAGGACTTTAGTCCTCGGAAAGAAGGACTAAAGTCCTCACTACAAACCTGTTGTGGAGCCAGCGAAGATGATATTAAAGATTTGATAAGTCGCTCACAACTCAAACAATCGCGCCGCTCGATCGAGCAGCGCGATTGCGAGCTAAAAAAGATTTATACTTTTCTCACTCAAAACTCACATTTTGCATTATCATCTACTATCAATAGCTTGACACTCAAAATTCTCCATCCCCGGTTCAGCGGGGAAACGAAAAAATTGCAGGTCGAGCTGAGCTGAAAAATGATGCCAAATATCAGTTCTAGCGCAAGCGAGGCAGCCGGTAGCGACTGGGAAGTTCTTTGCACAGCCGTAACTCTGTGCCTTGAGAATTCCACTCAACCCGATCGAATATTTGGTAAAGGATAAACAGGCCCCTACCACATTCTTGTTCAACATTGGGGAGTGCAGAATTATCTGCAACATCCTCTGCTATGAGACTGTCGCAAGTATCGGTATAAAGGTCGCAACCGCAAGGTGCTTTAAAGCCACAACCTTCGTCCGATATGACCCACCAATATTCGTTTTGGACGATCGAAAAACGGACTCCAACAGTTTTACTGGGGTCTAACTTATTTCCATGCTTAGCAGCATTTACCAAAGCTTCTTGAAGCCCCAACCGTAATTCCGCTTGCCAGTGAGGCGGAATCTCTGCTAGGAGCAGATCCAAAATAGGACAAAGGTATAGGGTAGAAGCGAAGCTAATCGTAATCCAATTGCGTCCGACGACCGGACGGGCTGAGATAGCAATCACTCAGAAAACTCCCTAACTTTCAGGTGGATAAACTTCACACCCTGCATAGTTGGCTCCCTAGTATTCAAAATACTCATTAATTGAGCGGCGCAGCTCTATTTCTATCTTAGAGTATCAAAGCCGTTAAGAAAAGCAAAGAACATCACAAAATATTCTGCGATTCTCAGAAACTTTTGCCAAGAACCACCAGTAATTTTACTTATAACTTCTACCCGCAGCCTGATTTTTGAGGTCTGCTTTTGCCGGGGCACTGAAGCTGAACCCGCTGCATCCCAGCCGTCAACAGCTCGCTTACCAAACGATCCCCACCTTGAAAAGATCGGAAATCCGTCCAAAAAAGTCGATCCCTTGACTCCTCGCCCATGGGGATCGGCTCTCGCCGCCCCAGATGAGGCCCGATCGCCCACAACTCCTACTTGTGCCAAAGATCGCAATTATCGTACCTAGGTGTGTTGCAGTCGAAACCAGATATATTTCCCAAATGCCGATCGCACACCGAAATCCGACTGCTGCGGCCTTTACCAAATCAATATTTGTTACAAAACTTATTGATTGTGAGTGCGATCGCCCGCACTAGCCAAACTCGACCAACTTGACGTATCCCTTACTGGCAAAGCCCCAGCCCGTTGGCAAAACTTTATAAATCTGAACCTCACGATACAATAGTTAAAGTAAATACTTATTTCTTTACATTATGCAAATCACCACAGCCATCACCGCAGCCCCCATTCCAGGCACCTACTGGCAATGGCGGGGCCATTCAGTTTACTATGTTCGCTCGGGCGATCGACATCCAGAACGCCCTCCCCTGCTGTTAATTCACGGTTTTGGAGCATCCACAGACCACTGGCGCAAAAATATCAGCGGGCTGAGCAAAGACTTTGAAGTGTGGGCGATCGACCTGATCGGATTCGGGCGATCGGCAAAACCCGAAATCCAATACAGTGGGGATCTCTGGCGCGACCAACTCCACGACTTCATCACCAACATCATCGGCCGGCCCGCCGTACTAGCCGGCAACTCCCTCGGAGGCTACGCCGCCTTGTGCGTAGCAGCAGGGCGTCCCGAATCAGCCGCCGGACTCATCTTAATCAACAGCGCCGGCCCCTTCAGCGAACCTCAGCCCGCACCCGAAGCCCCGCCCTTGCAAAAAGCTATATCTGGGGTAGCTAAGACCTTATTTCAGCAAGATTGGGCAAGTTTTCTGCTGTTCCAATACGTGCGCCAGCGATCGACCATTCGGAAAACCCTACAAAAAGTTTATCTCGACCAAAGCGCCGTCACAGACCAATTAGTAGAAGAAATTTACCAACCATCCTGCGATCCCGGTGCACCGAAAGTATTCGCCTCGGTATTCCGAACACCCCAAGGTGAAAAAATCGACGTATTGTTGAGTCAATTAAAGTGCCGGCTGCTAATGTTGTGGGGAGAAGGCGATCCGTGGATGAATTCCAGCAACAGAAGCGCCAAATTCCGCCAACATTATCCGCAGTTGGCAGAACACTTTATCAAAGCCGGTCACTGTCCCCACGACGAAGTACCAGAACAGGTAAACGAACTGATTCGTGCGTGGGTAATTGACCAATAGTCGATCGGCAAATCGGATAATTTTCCAGGCTATCTCCTCCCTCGGAGAGGGGGAAAATCATCCGGTTGGCAGTAAAAATTTATGTATTGTCCGAACAAAAAAGCGGTTAATTTCTACTCAAAGATTCTGAGGGGACGGAAACTATGACCGGCAAAAAGACTCGCCGCAATTTTATATTGAGCAGTATAGCGGTTGCCGGCGGCATTGCAGCCGCTAACGCGATCGACCAGCACGATCGAGAAATCGCAGCCGCACCCAACAACCAGGCCGCCACCACAGTAAAAATGCCAGAACGACTGTTAGGCAAAACAGGCATCAAAGTCCCGATTTTTGGTTTGGGAGGGGCCGGACAAACTCCGCTGTCGCAGCAGGGAAGAGAAGCAGAAGCGGCCGCACAAATTGAACGCGCGATCGAACCCACATTCCGCAGATGTGGGTCGGATTTTTTTATCAGTTGTGAAAACTTGGAAGCCAAACGCTTTTGGGCTGAAATTATGCAGTGTTAGCCTTAC
>NZ_JAEQCI010000205.1:0-6614 GCF_020738565.1 Microcoleus sp. PH2017_12_PCY_D_A
CAACAATTAGGGCAACTAATTTCTAATGTCATATCACGCTATGGGAAACACTTCTCTAATTATAGCTTACTCCGATCCTTTCCTTCAGGGCACTACCAATTTCTGCACCACGCAAAAAATTGTAAAATTCCCTCTCGCTAATATCTAAAGCGTCGTTTTCGGATAATTCTACTCCTTCAAATTCTTGGTAAATTGCTCTCGACTCTCTCACTGCAAATTTACCATTTCCCGAAACACGAGTTTCTCCTTGGTAAGCATCAAATTGTTCTTGTTCTTTATTTTGAGGAAACAACCATTTAAGAGCATCTAGCTGGGGTTTGCGAGAATATTTAATTTCTCTGCGCCACGATGTGTTCAGCCATTCCAGCGGATCTAAGGGGCGACAATAGGTTGATATCGCCTCTAAAACGCTGGTTTTTCCTGAGTTATTCCCGCCAACCAAGATGTTGATTTGACCTAAGTCCTGCAAGTTCAAATCTCGCAGGCCTCGGAACCGATGGATGGTTAAATTGTCAAGGTGTTTCATAAACTTATGACTTAGTTGAGTTTGTAGGGTGCATCAAAACATTCAAGCCGCTCCGCACCCTACAATAACTATGACTTAGACTCTGACTTGGGTGTATAAGTCGATCGCACTTGCAACTCCTTCAACTGCTTCTCATCCACCCCAGCAGGCGCATTCGTCAGCAAACAACCAGCCTGCTGCGTCTTCGGAAACGCGATCACATCGCGAATCGACTCCTCGCCAGCCAACAGCATCACCAACCGATCCAAGCCGTAAGCAATACCTCCGTGGGGAGGAGTTCCGTACTCGAACGCATCCAGCAAAAAGCCGAACTTATTGTAAGCTTCCTCAGTCGATAAGCCGATCGCCTCAAACACCTTTTCCTGAACATCCCGCTGGTAAATCCGCAGAGAACCGCCGCCCACTTCCGTGCCATTTAACACCAAGTCATAAGCTTGAGCTCTCGCCGTCTTCAAATCGTGAATATCGTCAGGATGCGGCGCAGTAAACGGGTGATGGATGGCTTCTAAACGCTTCTCGTCAGCGTTCCATTCAAACATCGGGAAATCTGTCACCCACAGCAGATTAATTTTCTCTTTGTCAATCAATCCCAAGTCGTTACCGACGAACAAACGCAATCTATCCAAAGTCTTATTGACAGTTGTCGCGTCGGCTGCTGCAAACAACAACAAATGACCGGGTTTTGCGCCAGTGCGATCGAGCAATTCCTGTTTTTGAGCTTCCGTCAAATTATCCTTAATTGCACCGATAGTATCAATTTCGCCATTCTCCCGCACGCGAATAAAAGCCAATCCCTTCGCACCGGCTTCGCTGGCTTCCTTAAACAAATCGCCTTTTTTAATCCGTTCATTAGAAAAAGCATCATTCCCGCCCGGAATTGGCAAAATTTTCACAATTCCGCCCGCAGCAATCGCCCCGGAAAATACCTTAAATCCCGAATCTTTCATCAAATCGGAAACATCGACTAATTCCAAACCGAAACGAGTATCCGGTTTATCGCTACCGTAGCGATCCATTGCTTCGGCGTAAGTCAAGCGCGGGAAAGGAAGAGACAATTCTACGCCTTTCACGCTTTGGAAAATCTGGGAAACCAAACCTTCGTTTAATTCGATGATTTCTTCCAAAGACATGAAACTCATTTCCATGTCTAATTGCGTAAATTCCGGCTGTCTGTCGGCGCGCAAATCTTCATCGCGGAAACAGCGCGCAATTTGATAATATCTGTCCACACCCGAAACCATCAACAATTGTTTGAACAATTGCGGCGATTGCGGCAAGGCGTACCAGTCGCCCAAGTTGACGCGGCTGGGCACTAAATAATCTCTCGCACCTTCGGGAGTCGATCGCGTTAAAATCGGCGTTTCAACTTCAATAAAACCACCAACATCTTCCAGGTAGCGGCGCATAGCTTTGACAACTTGGTGGCGAAGCTGCAAATTTCGACTCATCCGATCGCGCCGCAAGTCCAAATACCGATATTTCAGGCGCAAATCTTCCCGCACATTTTCACTATCCGCCGTCGAAATCTGAAACGGTAACTGTTTCCGCACCGCATTCAGCAACTCAATCTCCGAGGCGTAAATTTCTATTTCACCCGTAGGTAATTTGGGGTTGAGGGAATCTTCCGGGCGGCTGGTGACTCTACCGGTAATTTTCACCACGTATTCGCCGCGCAAAGCCTCAGCGCCGTTATAGGAGTCAGGGGTGCGTTGCGGATCGCTGACAATTTGCACGATACCCGATCGATCGCGCACGTCGAGAAAAATCACCCCGCCATGATCGCGGCGGCGATCCACCCAGCCGTAAAGGGTGACAGTCTCTCCGATGTGTTTGCTTCGCAGTTCGCCGCAGTAGTAAGTTCTCATGGGTTGGGGGTTATGGACTAAAAATAAAGCTTTTTAATTATGCAGTATCCCTGAACATTGTGCTGAATGCAAATTCAAGGGCGATCGCGATCGCGGTTTTAGTGTTGAGTGCGTAGAGTCCCAGTGTTCGCCCAATTATAGCATCGATCAAAGCTCTTCTGTTGTATTGGCTGAACCGTGAAAGCTTTAATCCGTAACGCTTAATCCCAGTCGCACCGAAACTGCGCGCGCGATCGGCTATTGACATTATCCCTGTCCAGTTGACTGTAATATTGAGTTTGATATATTGTAACGGATTCCGGTTTACTAAGAAATTGGGTTGAAAACTCCGTCTTTATAGGACGGTTTTATAGTTTTTGCATTACTATCATATCCGGCTGTAGGGGAGTGATTAAACCGCAGAGGGCGCAGAGGACGCAGAGAGATAAAATAGAGAGAGGAATCATTTCGATGATGAGGGGATTTGATATAATATCCCGTGCCTTTTTTTTGTGATATTGCCTCAGGCTTTTTTGATTTTTACTAGATTTTTTGTTAGATATTGTCTCCGACCGATTAACCGCAGTAAAGTTAGTTCGTGTTAATTAGTTCGTAGTGTCAATTAGTTCGTAGTGCGGACTTCAGTCCGCAGCATTAAAGCGGACTGAAGTCCGCACTACGAACCGTTTTTGTTATGGTAATCGACCGGATATGATGAGCCATTTTTGGATAGATTTGCATTCATTTAGATTCCTTCATTACGTCGTTTGAATAGCGAATTTACTGCCCTCTACGGTTAATTTAAAAAATCCTAAATTCTTTTCCAAATCTTAATTTCTCCCAACCAACCCGCGCTCACAATAGTCTTAGCATCAGCGCTAATTCCTACAGCAGTAACATAGCCAGAATGTCCGCTCAAATTACCTCTCAATTGACCCGATCGCACATCCCACAGTTTTACGCTCTTATCCCAACTCCCAGTAACCAGCATACTCCCATCCCGACTGATTGCCACAGACCAAACTCCATCGGTATGTCCGCTCAAACGCCGAATTAATTGGCCGTTTCCGACATTCCACAACCCAACAGTACCGTTGCTGTTGCCGGCGGCCAAAGTTTTGCGATCGGGAGTAAAAGCTAGGGACAAAACAGACAAGTTTTTGCCACCAATCGTGCGAATTGCTTGACCTGTAGTTAAATTCCACAATCTAATTGAACCATCTTGGCTACCGCTAGCTAAAGTTTTCTTGTCGGGACTAATTGCCACAGCATTCACTAATCCAGAATGCCCGGTTAAAGTCCGCAGCAATTCCCCTGTTTTTGCATTCCAAATCTTAATCGTTTTGTCCCAACTGCCACTGACCACAAACTGAGCGTCGGGGCTGACTGCAACACTCGAAACAGCACCAGAATGACCGATCAAAGTGCGAACAACCGCGTTTGTTTCTAAATTCCAAATTTTTACTGTTTTGTCGTCACTGCCGCTAGCTAACAGGTTTCCATCCGCACTCGCTGCTAGGGTATTTATGGCTTCTGTGTGTCCTTGCACGGTAGTTTTTAATTGCCCGCTGGGAAAGTTCCAAACAGAGATTGTGCCGTTGCTATTTCCTGTGGTAAAAGTAGTGGAAGCTAGGGCAAGGGAACTGACAACTTCTGAAGGCCCTTTGAGGGTATTTGTGGCTGCAAAGGCGATCGCACTTCCGGGCTTGGGAGGCGGATTATTCGCCGGAGTTTTCGGATTTGCGGCTGTTGGCGATTGGGGAAGGACTGGTAGCGAAACAGTCGATCGCCATTTCATGAAAGTATTGATTTCTACTCCCGCCGCCACGATTTTATCCGAATTGTCTTCTAACCTGACAATGCCGTTAATTGCGACAACTTTTCCCGCATCGTCGAGCACTGGCCCGCCGCTCATGCCCGCTCTCACTAAGTTGTTGTATACCAAAGTATAACCGTTCAAGGGAGTTTGGCGGCCGGTAAATTGACCTTCCGTAGCGATGAAAATCGGCTGTCTCAGGGAACCGCCGGATATCGGCCAGCCAGCCACATAGGCCTTTTTTCCGGGAGTTGCTGGGGAATTGGCTAATTGAGCGAGGGGGTAGCTTTGAGGGCTGCTGAAGGGGACGATCGCTAAATCCGCACCGGGCATTCGCCGGATTAGCCCGTATGATACAGAGTGAGCTTGACCGTCGGGAGTTACAACCTCGTAATCGCCTGGTTTATCGACTACGTGCCAGTTGGTGAGTATATAGTATGTGCTACCTTGTTTCTCTAAAATTACTCCCGAACCGCCTTTTGTTCCCTGGATCCGCACGGTGATTTGTTTGGCGACGGTTTTAACTGCGTCGGCGGTTAAGGCTAGGGCGATTGGAGGTGATGTGAGTGGGATGAGGGCGATCGAGCTCAGGGCGATCGCAGCACTCAAAATAGCCGGAATTGTTCTGCTGTAGTTCATGATTGTGTCAATTTAACATACCCACATATCAACAGATGCAGAACTTTTCCGGTTTGTGGCGCGTTGAGGGTTGAGAATGTAAGGGTTAGTAGGGTGCGTCAGAACCCGAGTTTTTAGTGGACAATTGAAAGTTTAAGAGCTGATGCAAGTCTAGGCAAACACTTGCAAGGGTTGCGCCCTGGCAAGTGCCCGATTGGGTTTTGGATTAGAAAAAGCTGAAAACCAAGCTACTGCACGGATTGAAGACATCAAAACCAAGCTATTGGGCGGGGTGAAAGAATGATAAAGGCGATCGCACTCGGTAACAACTTTTTGCTGACTGCGATCGCCTCCAGCTTCCTCTGCTGGATGGCATCGCTTCACCCGAACCTGCTACTGTTCGTGCAGGCACTTTTTGCTCTCAAACTCATAGTCAGCGCTACCGCATGGCTGCTGGATGACGCAATTATTGCCATCCTGAAAATCGATTTACTACAACTCAGATTCCGGCTATCCCCCTGCACAATTTCATGCAGGGTGTTGCCCTGGCGTCCGGCTTTGCTTGCTGTTTTGAAGCACGGCGCTGTGCTCTGAAGGTAGCTAAGGCTGAAGAATTCGAGGCCATGAAAGAGCGCGCCATTGATGCCGACGTGGCAGATGAACTTAGCACCTCAATTTACGTGGCTGAGCAACAACGGCGGAACGAGGCAGAACTACTCATTGCGTCTAGTGGCGATAGAGAACTCCTAGAACGCGCTCTAGCGCTTAGTTCTGAGGAAGACGAACAGGAGAACGTTCAACGGGATCAGAACGATGATGACGAACTCCGAGAACGGATTCTGCAATTGCAGGCTCGCGGCTACGGCAAGGGCAAAATCATCAGCGAGATTTGGCAAGTCTCAAAAGGCGGCTCAGAGAAATACAAGGCTGCTGAGGCTGAGTATCGGCGACTGACTGGGGAGTCCTGAAACCCGCAGAGCGAGCCATTCGTCTAGTGCTTTTACCTTTAAACCCGACGAGTGAGTTTCTGGACGCTCGCGTTTCGTTTTTCGTTTCGTTTCAGGAGGTAAAAAAATAGCTTTTGACCAGGAGACCAAATTCTAAGGTTGTGAAATCGAGTAACATAGCAGCATGAATCTAGAGTCGCTTCACCAACACACCCATCCAAAACGTCTGAAAGAGTTCCTGAGAGAGAACTCTATATCGGACTTTGAAGCAATGCGAGTAATGCGCCCAAAATTTACAATATTTTGGCGGTACATCTGCAAATCTTTAATGCAGGCATTAGAGCGATTGGTCAAGGCAATAAACGCATCCTACCCAGTAGGTATTGATGTCTTGTCCCAGCTCTTTTCCTTGATAGAGGCTCTCAATACTGTTAAGCCAAAGGTTGAGGTAGTCGAGGTCTATGCCCCCCGTGACCCGCCTAAACCCTACAACTGTCTTCCGAAAGTCGAAATAGGTGGCTGCGCTCGCAGCGACTTACTTGTCCGCTCGCTGATTTTCTAGCGGGCGGTTCCACCTATGCTCTAAATTTTCCAAAAAAGTAAACGCCAAAAAACCGCTGCTATCTAATTGGAACCTAGCTTGCAACGGCTTTTTGGAAATTATCCACATTCAGACTCGTCTTAGGGGCGAGCTAAATTTCATGTACGACAATTCTACTCCGATCGGCGGTAAAGTTTCAAGCGGCATCGGCGCATTAATCACAAGACATCTCCAAAATAGTAACATTCATGGTAAAATGACATCACAAAGCTTTCTTAACACAGAAACATGAGCGACATACTAAATCATATTGAAGAGCATC
>NZ_JAEQCI010000206.1:0-10340 GCF_020738565.1 Microcoleus sp. PH2017_12_PCY_D_A
CCAATGACCAATGACCAATGACCAATGACCAATGACTAATGACCAATGACCAATGACCAATGACTAATGACCAATGACCAATGACCAATGACTAATGACCAATGACCAATGACCAATGACCAATGACCAATGACCAATAACTAATGACCAATAAGAAAGGAGACAAGATTTATGACGATGACACCGATGAAAGCTCCGCCTCTGGTTTCGCTGCAAAGTCCTAAAGATGTGTCGATCGACCAAATAGAGGCAGAACTGAGTAAAATTTGGGAAAGTTACAGAGACCCTGGGTCAAAGGGCGATTTTCCGATCGCGACTAGGGCAGCAACTTTTACTTTTGTCGTGTACGAACCGGAAGAAACCCAGCAATTATTGGCGGATCTGGGATTTTATGACGGGCCTGTCGATGGTATTAGCGGGCCGATGACAGCATCTAGCATCAGGGCTGCTCAAAAAGCTTACGGAATGGCGAGAAGTGGCAAACCTAGCGCTGAATTGCTGGCGATGTTGCGCGAAGAAGTGGCTCGCAAAAATGCCAAGGGAGAGCTTTTGGGTTCGAGTGGCTTGGGTTCCGCGGGATCGGGGGTGGCTGATGCGATCGTAGCTGCCAATCCCTGCCGGATTATTGCTCTGTGCCCGACGGCGGGAGAAGATACGGGCGTGCAGGCTCAAGTGGCTGCTTACTGTCCGGTGCACAAGCGCGGCAGCGGCAATCTGATCTGCTGCGAGTATATTACGCTGCGGGGTACGGAGGCTGCTTTGGAACGGGTGAGCGCGATCGTGACAGCGCTGACGATCGCGGATTTGCCGACGCTGCTGTGGTGGAAGGCGAATCCAGATGCCGATCGAGGTTTGTTCCAGCGGCTGGCGGAAACTAGCAGTTCTGTGATTATCGACTCTAGCAGTTTTGCCGAGTCCGAAGCGGAATTGCTGATGATGCAAAGTCTGATCGAGGAGGGAATTCCGATCGCGGATTTGAATTGGCGCAGGCTGGCGGCGTGGCAGGAGTTGGCTGCCGAGGCCTTCGATCCGCCGGAACGTCGGGCGGCAATTCGGGAGATCGATCGAGTGACGATCGATTACGAACAAGGCAATTCTACTCAAGCGCTGATGTATTTGGGCTGGCTGGCGAGCCGGCTTCAGTGGCGTCCGGTTGCTTTCAAGCAAGAAGAGGGCGATTACCAAATTAAGCGCATTAAATTCGCAGGTGCGGACGAACGGGTTGTAGAAGCCGAGTTAGCTGCGATTCCTACTGCCGATACAGGCGATGTCCCCGGCGATTTGATTGCTCTGCGCTTGAATTCTACGAACGAGAAGGCCGACTGCGGTACGGTGCTGTGTTCGGAAACGGGGGGCTGTATGCGGATGGAAATGAAAGGAGGCGCTCAAACCGATCGATTTAACCAGGTGACTCCTCTGTTCGATCAGGTGACGGAACAGTTGCTGGGCCAGCACTTGCAGAGTTGGGGTCGGGATATGCTGTACGAGGAAAGTTTGGCGGTGACGGCTCAAATGCTGAAGTTGGCTAAGAGGTAAAGAGAAGTTCGGCAACGGATGCAAGTAACGGATGTAACGGATGTAACGGATAGAATAAGGAAGAAGGAATTGAGTTAATATAAAGTAGAGCAGGCAATGTCTGCTCTACTTTATATTCTTCTTTCTTTCTTCGCGTTCTTCGTGTCTTCGCGGTTCGTTAAAGCATTATTTAATAGATGAGAGAGCTACACTCATAACTTTATCAACTATCTGTTTTCAGTATTTATTGTAACTAACTATAACTATGGCTTTAGTAATTGCTGGCGAACGAAGCGGGGCAGGAAAGACTACTGTAACGATCGCCCTTTTAGCTTATTTAATCCGCCGCGGCTTGAACGTGCAATCTTTTAAGGTCGGCCCTGACTACATTGACCCGATGTTTCATGCTTTTGTGACTGGCCGCCCCTGTCGGAATTTAGACCCGGTTTTAACGTCTGAATCTTATGTAAAAAAGTGTTTTTCCCGCCACATTCAAGATGTCGATTGTGCTTTGGTTGAAGGGGTAATGGGTTTATTTGATGGGGTTTCTCAGAAGAAGGGTTCGGCAACGGATTTTGTAACGGATTTTGTAACGGATGTAACGGATTTAATGGATGTCAGGAAGGCAGAAGGAAAAGAACATTATTCTATTTCTTTTGCTTCTACGGCTCATGTTGCTTGTTTGTTGAATTTGCCGGTATTGTTTGTGATTGATTGCAGCCGGCTGTCTGGTTCTGTGGCTGCGATCGCCCACGGTTTTCGTTCTTTTAACCCAAATCTTAAGTTCGCGGGTTTGGTGCTCAATCGGGTGGCGAGCGATCGACATTTGGAGCTGCTGACAGATGCTCTGGAACCGCTCAATTTACCGATTTTAGGAGTTTTGCGTAGGGATGAGGCTGTGACGATTCCCGATCGGCATTTGGGTTTGATTCCGGCCGAGGAGTTGCCGCATCTTCACGGTGCGATCGATAAATTGGCTGATTTGGCTGCTGTTAGTTTTGACTGGGAGCAACTTTTACCTTTATTGGCTGCAACTCCTCATGGGGGGGGTGAGGGGTCTGAGCAACTTTTGGGTAGATACAGTCTCCCTTACTCAATTGTAACTAAAAAAGATGATGTTGTCAACTGTTTGGAAAAAAAGTTTTCGGTGAGGATTGCAGTTGCGCGCGATCGGGCTTTTAATTTTTACTATCAGGACAATCTTGATTTGCTGGAAGAGTTGGGCGCCGAGTTGGTATTTTGGAGTCCGTTGGATGACTCGGTTTTTCCTGAGAATGTGCAGGGGTTATATTTTGGCGGCGGTTTTCCCGAAGTGTTTGCTGGGGAATTAAGCGGTAATGTTTTAATTCGGGATGCTGTCAGAAGTGCGATTTTTTCGGGAATGCCGACTTATGCGGAGTGCGGCGGTTTGATGTACTTGTGCGATTCGATTGTAGACTTTGATGGGAATTCTTGGCAAGGGGTGGGTGTGTTGCCAACTGCTGCTGCGATGGGAAAGCGCTTGACTTTGGGATACCGGGAGGCTGTGGCGGTGAGGGATAGTTTGGTGTTAGCTGCGGGGGATGCGGTTTGGGGACATGAGTTTCACCGATCGCACTTAACTATAGAACCGACTAATCCAGTTTATCACAGTTGGAGGTACGGTAAGCGGGGGGAAGTTGAGGCGGTTGCTGAAGGTTGGGGGGTTTGTCGGGTACACGCTGCTTATTTGCATTTGCACTGGGGTGCGAACCCTGATATTGCGGTTCGTTTTTTGCAGCAGTGTAGTGATGCGTGATTGTAAGGGTGTTTTGGGCGATCGAGTGAATTAGATTTTTTTAACCGCAGAGGGCGCAGAGGGCGCAGAGGGAGAGATAGAGGAGTATTTGTATTATGCTTTTGATGAGATGAGCGAGGAGATGTTGGGATTTATGAGTACGTTAGTTTCAGTTAAGCAATTGTCGGCACAATGGATAACATCGGAGAGTTTTCGGAGTTACGGTCAAGTTATTTCTGCTAGTTTTGATGGTAAGTTTTTTGATGATGAGGATGCTCGGTTAAACTTAAGCAATGGTATTCCTAGATTTTATATTATGCGGTTGCACGAGAAGGGTCGCAAGTTTGGTAAAATTACGCGGCACGTTCAATGCACGCAGTGTTTGGGTTCTCTGGATGGGAAGGATTGGTTGATGGCGGTTGCACCTCCAGGAGATGGCGATAAACCGAGTTTGGATGATATTGTTGCTTTTCGGATTCCGGGTGATTGTTTTATTAAGTTAGATTTGGGTACTTGGCACGCGGGGCCTTATTTTGATGCGGATTTTGTGGATTTTTACAATCTTGAATTGAGCGATACTAATGTGGTTGACCATTTTAGTTTTGATTTGGTGAAGGATCACAATCTGGAGTTTGAGATTGTCTGACAAAACTTACACGCTCTATTTAAGAAAGGACTGAAGTCCTTACTACAAACCAGTAGGTAAACACGCCATGTCTGAGCAAAAGTATAGCATAGTTCTGCGCGACTGTCGTTTGTTGGGTGCGGGCGATCGCGAAACGGTGGATATTGCGATCGAGGATGATACAATAGCTGCGGTATCGCCGCGCATCTCAGGACTGGGCGATCGCGAAATCGACATTAAAGGTAAGTTAGTTTGTCCTCCGTTTGTGGAGTCGCACATTCATCTCGATTCTGCTTTGACTGCGGGGGAACCGCGATGGAATCAAAGCGGTACTTTGTTCGAGGGAATTCAAATTTGGGGCCAACGCAAGCAAGGTTTAACTCTGAATGATGTCAAAAAACGGGCGATTGAAACTTTAAGGCTGCAAGCGTCTCAAGGGATTTTGTTTGTCAGGAGTCACGCTGATGTTAGCGAACCGACGCTGACTGCTTTGCAAGGACTTTTGGAAGTTCGAGAAGAAGTCAAAGATTGGATGACTTTGCAAGTTGTGGCTTTTCCCCAAGACGGGATTTATGGGAGTCCTGGAAACGACAAACTTTTAGATAAATCTCTGGATATGGGTGCGGATGCTGTGGGCGGGATTCCGCATTACGAGTTGACACGGGAAGATGGAGTAAAATCGGTTCACCGCATATTTGAACTTGCAGAAAAATACAATAAATTAATTGATATCCACTGCGATGAAATCGATGACGAACAGTCGAGATTTTTGGAAGTTGTAGCAGCTTGTGCGATTAGAAGCGGTGCGGGTTCGCGGGTGACAGCCAGTCACACGACAGCTTTCGGTTCCTACAACAATGCCTATGCTTTTAAGCTGATGGGAATATTGCAAAAATCCGGCATTAATTTTATCGCTAATCCTTTGATTAATATCACTCTGCAAGGGCGTGCGGATAGTTATCCCAAACGTCGCGGAGTGACGCGGGTTAAGGAGTTGTGGCAGCATGGATTGAATGTGAGTTTGGGGCACGACTGCGTGCAAGATCCGTGGTACAGTTTGGGTACGGGAAATATGTTAGATGTGGCTCACATGGCGGTTCATGTTTGTCAGATGACGGGAATGGCTGAGATTGCAGCTTGTTTTAATATGGTCACTGTCAACGGTGCTAAAACTCTCTATCTGGGAGATGATAATTATGGGATAGATGCGGGGAAACCTGCAAATTTGATTGTGTTGGATGCTGAGGATTGTTATGATGCAATTAGGAGGCGCGCTGCGGTTCGGTATGGGTCTTCTGGGTTTGCGGTGACAAACAAAGCTAATATGAGTTGTAAGCCTTTTCTAGCAAGGGTTTCACTAATCAAGAAATTTCGTAATTGTATCCAATGATTTCGCGGGGTAAGTTGCTAGCGGAAACTGTCCCAGCAAAAACTTGTTTTTTCTGACTGTCAACTTGCGGTTTTTTTTAGTAGTGCGCTGTACAAACAACAACTTTATCGATATAAAATATCAAGGGTTTTAGCTGGAAAAGCAACCTTGACTAATATCGTAAAAAATGATAGCTTTTAGATAAAATTAATCCTTCAAACACATATGAACGCTAAGTTTCAAGACCTAGAGTGCGATACAGATATTTTGCTTATAGAGAAAGATACTTTTACAGTTGAAAGATTTAAAGACCTAATGCGACAGAAGCTTGCTAAAAACCTTAATGAAATAATACCCAACTCGCGAGAGGTAAGAATGTTTTTTAAATTGTTTTATGATTGCTCTATTGGTGAACTAGATCTAAAAGTAGATAAAGGTCAATGGATTTTTCCTCCTGCAGGAATGACCTGTCAGCTTCTCAAAATCGGTTCCCAAGCTTGGCAAAAAGGTAAGCTAAGAGTAAAAGCCTATTTAAAATTTAATTTCTCTAGCGTGGAAGTGCAAATAAGTTGTGATTTTTGTCCTGATGAACCTGCCGAACCAGAATCTATTCTAGATGACATCCGCCAATCTGAAGAGTACAAAAAACTCGCTAATAACAACTGACCTCTGAAACTGCTAAACTATGAGTCAAGGTGCTATTCCCGATGAGAGTCCGAGAAACTTGCCAGAGCAACTGCTTCTGCAAGATGCAGTTGCTGGAAATAGCAAAGGTATTCAAGGCGGAGTGAATAATATGCTGGGAGATGCTCCCAGACTTGTGGCAATCTATGGTGGATATCCTGAACATTGGTATAAAATGACCAGCATTCAGTCTTTTATGATTGATGGAGCGTCTGTACAAGTTCATTGGTTTCGGAATAGTCAGACTCAGGAAAATGTAGAGTACAAGTTCAAACGTCAGTACCCGAAAATAGCTCCCAAGAATCTGTAATTAGGAAAGAAAAAAATATGATAATTCGCTGTATCGCTAATACAGGTGCATTGCTTCCTGATGATTACATAGAACCTACTATAGGTTACACAAGACAACTACAGTTCTCATTAACGGTAGGTCGTGAATATGTTGTTTATGCTTTTAGAGAATGGCGGGGAACTATTTGGTATTATATCTGCGATGATAATTACAGCTATTATCCCATGCAGAATCCGGCGCCACTGTTTGAAGTGGTTGATGACAGAGTTTCTAAGTATTGGCGGTTTAAACTTTCGCCCAATGGATTCTTGATGATAGCATTTGAACAGTGGTTTACCGATCCTTATTTTTATGATAAGCTGACGGATCAGGAAGAGGCGGAGGTTGAGATTTTTGATAAGGTTAAGGAATTGATGGATGCTGAGGATTTTGATTTGCCTCCCTTAGATGTCGCCGTTGAAAAATTGCGGGAAGCTGTCAGTGTTTGAGTTGAGAAAGAGAGAAGTTCAATTTAGTCTTTTTCGTGTGATTCACATACTTTTTCAACAAATGACATCGGAAACTGTTAAACTATGAAGCAAGGTGCTATTCCCGATGAGAGTCCGAGAAATTTACTAGAGCAACTGCTACTGCAAGATGCTAAAGCTGGTAATTGTAGAGCCATTCAGGGCGGATCTGACGATATACTAGGGGATGTTTCCAGACTGGTTGCCCTCTATGGAGGTAATCCCGAAGACTGGTACAAAATAACCAGCATTCAGGCTTTTGTAATTAATGGAGCTTCCGTACAAGTGCACTGGTTTGAAAACAGGGAAATTTTGCAACAAGTTGAATTAAAGTTTAAACGACAATATCCTAAAATAGCCCCTAAGAATTTATAGGTATACAAGTTATGATTGTTCGCTGTATTGCTAATACTGGAGAACTTCTACCGGAAAATTATATTGATCCGGTCCGAGGTTATACTAAAAAGGTTGAATTGCCGTTGACAGTTGGCAAGGAATATGTTGTTTATGCAATCCGATCGTGGCAGGGAAGAGTTTGGTACTATATTTGTGATGATAATTACAGCTATTATCCCATACAGACTCCGGCACCGCTGTTTGAAGTAGTTGATAACCGAGTTTCTAAGTATTGGCAGTTTATGCTTGATCCGAATGGGGTGTTAAGGTTTGCTTTTGAGCAGTGGTTTACTGACGCTTATTTTTATGATAAGCTGACGGATCAGGAAGAGGCGGAGGTTGAGATTTTTGATAAGGTTAAGGAGTTGATGGATGCTGAGGATTTTGATTTGCCTCCGCTGGATGTTGCAGTTGAGAAGTTGCGGGAAACTGTCAGTGTTTGAGTTGGGGAAAGAGTGCAGGTCAATTTAGTTTTTTTGGCTTGACTCACATCCCTTTAAATAGTATTAAAGGGGAAGTAGCATAATTGTTAAAAAAAATGAGCGAAAATATTGAAGCCAATCAAAGATATGAAAAGCTAGAGGGCGCTAATGATGTTTTGTTGTTGAATTATCAAGCTACTTTTACAGTGGGAAAGTTTAAAGAGTTAGTTGCGGCAAAGTTTAATGAAATACTTGTGCTTGACGCAGCAACTCAATCTCGCCGGGACTCAATAAATGGTTGGATGCAAAGGCTGTGGATTAGCGAAGAAACAAGTACAATAATTAGTGGAGGGGATATAAACTGGAACTCCCCTAAAGAAGGAATCGATTGTCAAGTTCTCAAAATAGGTTCCAAAGGTTGGCAAAAAGGAAAGATGAAAATCGAAGTTAATAAAAGTTTCGAGCCTTATGGTAAAACACGGGTATGTATAAAATTTTGTCCTGATGAAGCACTAGAGGAAAAATCGCCTTTAGATGATATCAGACAATCAGAGGAATATAAAAAACTGAGCAATAACAACTGACAGCCCGATCGCGATTACAATACAATAATCGATCGCACCCCGCCGCACTGATAAGGGAAAATAGAAAAATGACAAATATAGAAGAATATGTCGATCGCACCGCCGAACTGATAAACTTACCCTTAGACCCGGAACATCGCCCCGGCGTTGTGGTAAACTTCGAGAGGATAGCGCAGATCGCCCGACTCGTTACAGAATTCCCCTTACCCCCAGAAATCGAAGCTGCACCAGTGTTTGAACCTTAGATTTTTTACCGCCGATGAACGCAGATGAAGCCAAATTTTTAGCAGGAGCGGATGCAGTCGCTACAGCATCCGCTGTTAAAAGTGGTAAAATTGCAGCGACAGCGGTTGTAAATGCTGCTTTAGAACGAATTGCCGATCGAGATCAAACACTCAATTGCTTTACTGCCATCACCGCAGAAAGTGCGATCGCAGCAGCCGAAAAGATAGATAATGCGATCGCGCGCAACGAAAACCCAGGCCCTTTAGCAGGCGTTCCCTTCGCGGTCAAAAACTTGTTCGATGTCAGCGGAATTACCACTCTAGCAGGGTCAAAAATCAACGCTGACAACCCTCCGGCGAGCCAAGACGCGGCGGGGGTCGCCCGACTCAGACAAGCCGGGGCTGTGCTTGTAGGCACGCTCAACATGGATGAGTACGCCTACGGTTTCGTCACGGAAAACAGCCACTACGGGCCAACTCGCAATCCCCGCGATACTGCGCGCATCGCCGGCGGTTCTAGCGGCGGTTCCGCAGCAGCAGTCGCCGCCGGTTTAGTTCCCTTCACCCTCGGTTCCGATACTAACGGTTCCATCCGCGTACCGGCTGCTTTGTGCGGTGTGTTTGGCTTTAAGCCTACTTACGGCCGTTTGTCAAGGGCCGGTGCTTTTTTGTTTTCGAGTAGTTTGGATTGCGTGGGGCCGTTCGGGCGATCGCTCCGAGATATGGCGCTGCTGTACGATATCCTGCAAGGCCCGGACGATCGCGATCCAGTTTGCACTCAACGCGCGCCAGAACTTTGTTCGCCGCAGTTAGATATAGGAATTGAAGGATTGCGAATTGCCGTTGCTGACGGCTATTTCGCCCAAGGGGCCGAACCGGAAGCGATGGCTGCTGTAGAAATAGTTGCCCGAGCCTTGACAAATGTCTTGAATTGTGGTATTGAGTCAGAAAAGACAACAACAAACCCCCCAAAAATCGGGGGGCTTGCAACTGTTAGGATACCGGAATCCGATCGCGCGAGGGCGGCAGCGTTTATAATTACTGCTTGCGAGGGTGGAAACTTGCATTGGGAGAATTTGCGATCGCGCCCTCAAGACTTCGATCCGGCAACGCGCGATCGTTTTTTGGCTGGAACCCTGATTCCTGCGACGTGGTACGTGCAAGCGCAGAGATTCAGACAGTGGTACCGCGATCGAATTAGGGAAATATTCCAACATACAGATATCATTCTCGCACCCGCCACGCCGATCGCTGCTCCTGAAATTGGTGTCGAGAAAATGGTCGTCGCCGGACAAGAAATCTTAGTGCGTCCCAATCTGGGACTGTTCACCCAACCGCTATCATTTATAGGCTTGCCGGTGCTTTCCGTGCCCGTACAGCGGCCCGGCGCTTTGCCCTTGGGGGTACAAATTGTTGGTGCTCCCTACAGCGAAGCGGTGATTCTCCGAGTCGCTGCGGTACTAGAATCGCAAGGCATTATATCTGCCGAATCAATTCATTGCTAGTTCTAGGGTTTGTTGTTGCGGTGGAAGCGTCTCTTAGTCCTTCTAGCAATAGCTTTGCGCTTCTGCTTTTCGAGGGGGGTTTCAAAGTGGCGGTGTTTTCTCATGTCGGGGAAAATTCCCGCTTTGGAAACTTGTCGCTTAAACCGTCGCAGGGCTGACTCGATCCCTTCATTTTCGCCGATTACAACTTGGGTCATTCTTTCTCCTTAGTGTTTGTTCGATCGAGTTTTATCATATCAAGATTTTTGGCGGCGCGACCTGTTGGATGTCGGGCGATCGACCAAAACCTTAAAATCATACCAGAAAATTGGTTCGTAGTGAGGACTTTAGTCCTTCTTTTTTGCAGAAAATTGGTTCGTAGTGAGGACTTTAGTCCTTCTTTTTTGCGGACTGAAGTCCTCACTACAAGCCTGGTTCGTAGTCAGGACTTTAGTCCTTCTTTTTTGCGGACTGAAGTCCTCA
>NZ_JAEQCI010000030.1:0-49889 GCF_020738565.1 Microcoleus sp. PH2017_12_PCY_D_A
CAACCAATCGATTATCGACTCACAAGGTCGTGTCATCAACACCTGGGCTGATGTTATCAACCGCGCTAACTTGGGTATGGAAGTAATGCACGAGCGCAATGCTCACAACTTCCCGCTCGATTTGGCTGCTGCTGAAACTACCCCTGTGGCTTTGGTTGCTCCTTCTATCAACGGCTAAGTTTTAGCTTGAGATAGATAAAAAGCGCTCCTAGAAATAGGGGCGCTTTTTGTTTGGGGAAATATATTTTTATCGGATTCCCTTTTGCTTCTATGCGTTCGTTAGGTTAAATCAGCTACATTCATCTTTGTTCTTTTTTCCATCAATGTCGATCGCTTAAATCCGTTAATTTGGTTAGATTCGTTACAAAACCCGTTGCCCAACTTCCTGCCATCTGTTAATTTTTATGACTACTATAGAATATGGCCACTAGGCCGATCGAGATACTGTGACATACTCCACGCGCGAAATCTCCTATGATGGTCTAGGATTCCAATAGTCGGATTCAGGATATGTTGGACTTGCCGTAGAGTGTTCGCTAGCAGTAGTGCAATTGTGTCAATTCCAGAATATCACCACAGACAAATGTAGCCGATCGGGAGTTGCTCCTCACCGTCCCAAGCACTATATCTGTAAGAAGGATTTGTATTATGAAAGATGGACAAGAAATACGCCACGTCTCCACAACAGCAGTCATTGCCGGTGTTTGCGGGTTGGCTTTAGTGACTGGAGGGGGCATTGCTTGGTGGACGGCGAGCCGATCGCCCACCGCAGACACGCAGTCTTCCGCTCCGACAACCGCTCCGGTGCTGTCCCCAACTCCTGCGGAATCCCCTGCTGTCATTATCCCCGTACCTCCTCCAAATGCTGTGCAGGTGCCGCAAGCTCAGACGCCGCAGGTGCAGACGCCTCAAGCTCAGAGACCTACCCCTCTAGCGTCCCAGGCTCTGGCGCCCAAGTCGCCGCAGCCGAAGCCTTTGCCGCAGGCTGATGCCCAAACAGTCCAAGTCTACTGGGTTAAAGGTGCGATCGGAAAATTTGAGGCAGTTCCTACGAAAGTAGCTCTCAAACAAGCTGATAAGCCTGATGCAACTTTACAAGCTGCTTTTAACAGTTTGTTGGCCGGGCCCAAGGATGCAACTGTTTCTAGCGAAATTCCTAAAGGGACAAAACTCCGGAGTTTGAGTGTCAAAAATGACGAAGTTTATGTCGATTTGTCGCGTGAATTTACTGCGGGAGGAGGCAGCAGTTCAATGACGAGCCGGTTAGGGCAAGTTATCTATACAGCTACCAGTTTAAAACCAAATACTAAGGTTTGGATTTCGGTGGACGGCAAGCCTTTGGAACTTTTGGGCGGCGAAGGTTTGGAGGTGGCTCAACCGAGTACCCGCCAAAGTTTTGACAAAAATTTTCCCCTTAACTAACTTTTGAGTCATTAGTTATTAGTCATTAGTCATTAGTCATTAGTTAGGAGTTAGGAGTTAGGAGTTAGGAGTTAGGAGTTATTAGTCTGAAGGCAGAAAATAGGGATTGATAGCTGATAACTGATTACTGATGATATCGTTAACATTTGCATCGGAATAAGAATTTTCGGAGTGCAAAGTCGAGCCTGCGGCTCGCTTAGGCTCGCGGAGCCAAACGTCCCGCACGGCGAGCAGGGTAGAATTCCGTAGTTACCGGATTTGATATAACTGATGACTGATGACTAATGACTAATGACTAATGACTGATGACTAATGACTAATGACTGATGACTAATGACTGATGACTAATGACTAATTTTCAGTGCTTGGTAGTCAGGCTAAATGCCCGAAAGTGGATGGCTTGCTGTTCGATCCGGGTGGCAAGTCGATCGCACACCATATTACACAGCTCAAAAATTAACTCGTCTTGCACCTTATAATAGGCTGATGTCCCTTCACTCCGGCGAGTGAGGATACCAGCTTGGAGCATGAGTTTTAGGTGCTTAGAAACATTGGCTTGACTCGTTTGAGTAGCTTCCACCAACTCTTGCACGCATTTTTCGCCGTCGCGAAGCAAATTCAAAATTCGTAAACGCATTGGCTCGCTCAGAATACTGAAATATTCAGCAACTTGTTGCACAACCTCTTGCGGGACAGGCTGGGATGACTTCATCAAACTCACCGGAGAGAAGTGATCTGGAAATATTAGCATTTATTCTGTCCATAACAATAAAGTAATGCTTCAATCCGGATTAATTCGCATTAAAATTTGACCGTATTCCACAGGTTCGCCATTTTGCACTAAAATTTCCATGACTTGACCGGAGACTTCATCAGCATCAATCTCGTTCATCAGCTTCATTGCTTCGATAATACAGACTGTCTGGCTGACTTTGATGCGATCGCCCACATTGACAAAAGGTGGCTCGTCGGGAGCAGCAGCGCGATAAAACGTTCCTACCATGGGCGAGATAATTGACACCCATTTGGTATCGACAGGAGCAGACACGGCAGCAGGAGCGGCGGCAGCGGGGGCTGGTGCAGCAATGGCCGGAGTCGCTCCTGCATTTTGACGTGAAGCATCCGGTGGGGCTGCAGCGGGGCTAGAAACAGAGCCCAGCGCGATCGTCGGAGCGACACTTGCCGCAGTAGAGAGGACAGTAGCCGTGGCTGGTTCGCTGGCCAGAATGCCTTTGCGTACAGTCAGTTCAAGCTCCCCACTTTTTAATGTCAGTTCCGAAATGCCTGTTTTGTCTAAAACAGTCAGCAGTTCGCAAAGCTGGTTTAAGTCTAATTGCACAGTAGATTCAAGGGTAATTAAGAATTTAAAATTGAAAAATTGGCAGCCGGCGAAGCTAGGAAACTTCACCGATTTTGAAGGCAAAAGGGATAGTCTTTAATCTTTGAGCGATGAGCGATGATTTTTTAGCTATTTAACTAATAACTAATAACTCAGAACTAAAAACTAAAAACTAAAAACTAAAAACTCCCTTTTCCTCCGTCGTTTCTACTCTCGGCCGAGGTACTTGTCTTCACGAGTATCAATCCGAATGCGTTCTCCTATCGAAATAAATAGAGGAACCATAATCTGAGCTCCGGTAGAGAGGATGGCCGGTTTACTGCCGCCAGTGGCAGTATCTCCTTTGACTCCGGGATCGGTTTGTGTCACTTCCAAGACGACAGAATTGGGTAATTCCACTTCCATGATTTGGTCGTTCCAGCGAAGGATGCTGACTTCCATACCTTCATTCAGGTACTTGACACGCTCGCCTATTTCCTTGGCTGTGAGGCGGCTTTCCTCGTAAGTTTCCATATCCATAAAGACAAACTGGTCGCCTTCTTTATAGGTATGCTGCATCGCGCTCTTTTCGAGGTTGGCTTGAGGCAAAGATTCGCCGGCCCGGAATGTGTGTTCGACTACGCTGCCGGTTTGGACGTTTTTTAGTTTTGTCCGCACAAAGGCGGAACCCTTTCCGGGCTTGACGTGGAGGAATTCGATAACCCGCCACACGCCGTTATTCCATTCAATTGAAACACCTGGTCGAAAGTCGTTACTGGAGAGCATATAAATTTTTGCGGGCAATCCCGTCGCCATTGGGCACGGGGGAACTATAGTCAGTCGATTTTAGATTTTAGATTTTAGATTTGGGATTCACTCGCAGCTTTGAATCTGGGAGATTGAACCTCGGTCTAAAATTTTGATCTCTCCACGACAGGAGTCTGGGGATTGTATCCGTTTTTGAGCGGGGTCAGCTTAAAGCCGCAGTCTAGCTGACGGCATCAAAAAGCAATTGGCAATTTATTTTACCTTTCAAAGGGAGCAAGTGCTGTACTCCAAGCGAAAAACCTCTGTCTGTTGGACAACCAGAGGCAAGGGATGTAATGGAGAGAAGGCGATCGCGCGCTGTGGGAAGATAATAGAGGCAATAAAAGTTAAAGATATGTTGCATTGGCCTAATTTCTCGATCGATACGTGCAAGCGCTGGGTGAAGACCGGCGCTTTAGCAGTCCTGCTGTTCGCACTCTCCCTGAGTTTCAGTGCAGTTTCCTATGCGAAACGCCCCAGCAGGAGTATGCCTGCGGGGAATCCGATTAGCGATGGCCGGGCGCTGCTGCGTTTCGCGCTACCTATTGACAATGAGACTGTGCGTGAGTTGCAAGTCAGTCTCGAAGATATTGGCAACCACATCCGTTCTAAACGTTGGGGGCCTATTAGCAGCGATGTCAGCAAGGCTTCGAGGATTCTCAACATTCGGGAGTCCGACATTTTAAAGAGTATTCCTGAGGCGAAACAGCCGGAAGCTGAGGCGCTAGTTGGACAAGTCAAGGAGGGAATTGCTGAACTGGAAAAGGCTGTTGAGGCTAAAGACAGGGAAAAAGTGATTGACTTGAAGGCGAAAATCCTCGGTTCGGTAGGCGAAATCGAAGAGTTGATGGTGACAAAGTTTCCGTTTGAAGTGCCTGCTAAGTATGCTAATCTGCCTCAACTGAAAGGGCGCGCTACTGTGGCGGTGGAAACGGATAAGGGGAGAATTACTGTTGTGGTTGACGGTTACAGCGCGCCTGTGACTGCTGGTAATTTTGTGGATTTGGTCGATCGAGGTTTCTATGATGGTTTACCATTTATTCGATCGGAAGAATCCTACGTTTTGCAAACAGGAGATCCCGAAGGCAAGGAAGTGGGCTTTATTGACCCAGCTACTGGCAAATACCGGAATGTGCCGCTGGAAGTGCTCGTTAGAGAGGACAAGGAACCTGTCTATGGAATTACTCTAGAAGATGCAGGGCGTTATCGCGACGAGCCTGTTTTGCCTTTTTCGGCTTTCGGTGCTGTGGCGATGGCCCGGGCTGAAGCTGAACCAGACAGCGGTTCTTCTCAATTTTTCTTTTTCTTGTTTGAACCCGAACTCACGCCGGCTGGCCTGAATTTGTTGGACGGCCGATATGCTGTTTTTGGTTACATGATTGAAGGAAGAGAGGTTTTGGATAAACTGAGGCAGGGAGATAAGATTATATCTGCTAAGGTGATTAAAGGAAAGGAAAATTTGGTTCAACCTCAAGTTTAATCAGCACACAAACAAAGACGGCGATTGAAATCGCTGCTTGTCAAACAATGACGGCGATTGAAATCGCTTCTTGTCGAACAAAGCCCGCCTCTGCGGGCTGGAAGCAACAATAACAAATCAAAGACGGCGATTGAAATCGCTTCTTGTCAAACAAAGCCCGGATGGTGCGCGGGCTGGAAGAGTTAATCACAAATAATGACGGCGATTGAAATCGCTTCTTGTCAAACAAAGACCGGATGGTGCGCGGGCTGGAAGAAATTATGACAAATAATGACGGCGATTGAAATCGCTTCTTGTCAAACAAAGCCCGGATGGTGCGCGGGCTGGAAGAGTTAATCAGATTAGTTGAAGTTTAGTTAACATCATTCTTTTGATCTACTGAGATTCGTTATTCCAACTAGCAATTATAATGATATTATGGCAATTTTAGAATTTTTATTGGTAATTGGTTTGGGCGGATTCGCAGGCTTGTTGATTGTCAACAATCTGAATGAAAGCAAGCAAAAGCGACAGTTGGATGAGGCTTTTTATCAGTTGTTGGAAACTCAAAACAGTCAGATGTCGCTGATTCAATTGGCGGCTAGCGCTAGGGTTGAGGCTGAAGTTGCTCAGCAGTATTTAAATCGGCAAGTTAAGATTTTTTCGGCGATTTTAGAGGTGGATGATGAAGGGGATACTTTTTATCGGTTTCCGAGGTTGCGTTTGCCGCCGAGTTCTGGTAAGGAATGGTAAGTAGAAGTCATTAGTCATTAGTCATTAGTCATTAGTCATTAGTCATTAGTCAAGCGTGAAGTCGTCCGATGGAAGTCGGAAGAAGGGTTTAGTTATCTAGCGCCGTGAAGTCGGAAGAGATAGACAGCAAGCTTGAGTACGAGTCATATTTTATGTTTAATTAAGTGGATTTATTTAAAGCGCGAAAGTTTGCTCGACTAATTGCTAATTATGAAAGTTAAAGATATCGGAGAACAAGGTCTTTTAAGAATATTACAAAAATTCTGCCCAGCCGAAATTGTGGGAGATGATTGTGCTGTACTTCCGACAAATCCTCAGCAATCTCTGGCGGTGACGACGGATATGTTGGTGGATGGAGTGCATTTTAGCGATCGCACCACAAGCCCTTATGATGCAGGATGGCGCGCCGCAGCAGCGAATTTGTCGGATCTGGCTGCGATGGGTGCAAGGCCTCTGGCGGTGACGGTAGCCCTGGCTGTGACTGCGGATACGGCTGTGGATTGGGTGGAAGAGTTTTATCGGGGGATGACGGCTTGTTTGGAAGTGTATCATGCGCCGATCGCCGGTGGGGATGTGGTGCGATCGCCCGTGGTGACAATTTCGATTACTGCTTTCGGACAGGTTGAGGAAAATCGTACCATTCGCAGGTCAAATGCGATCTCGAATTGGGCGATTGTGGCGACTGGTTTTCACGGAGCATCCCGCGCGGGATTAGAATTGTTGTTGAATCCAGAATTTGGACAAAATTTGGAAAAGGGCGATCGAACTTCTTTAATTCTCGCTCATCAGCAGCCTAAACCGCGGCTGGATGTTTTGCCGGTGGTTTGGGAAATTTTAGATGCTGCGGGTGAGTTTGCGATTGCTGGAATGGATAGCAGCGATGGTTTGGCTGATGCGATTGTGCAAGTTTGTCGGGCTAGCGGTGTTGGTGCAAAAGTCGATCGCACGAAAATACCAATTCCCCATAGTTTAAGCGAAATCGTATCTACTGAAAAGGCTCTGGATTGGGCGTTGTACGGTGGTGAAGATTTTGAGTTAGTGCTGTTTTTGCCGATCGACCGTGCTAAGCTACTCGTGGAACGAATCGGTGATGGTGCTGCCATCGTCGGAATCACTACCGAAAGCACCGATATTTGGTTGAGTGATAGCAGCGGTATTTGTCCTGATTTTAGATTGGAGATCGATCGAGGATTTCAACACTTCTAAATTCTCTCTTATTTCTTATCTCTTAGTCCGCGGAGGCGGACATCGTTTGTGTAGACGCGGTTTCTAACCGCCGGGTTTCTAATTCGCGGTTTCAATCGCCCTGTCTCGCATCGCGCACTTCTGCCGCTTCCTGTAACATATCATTAACTGGTGGACTTTGGGAATCGGGCAATCTCGGAGTTTCAGACTTGCGCCGAAACCATCTGTACTGATTGATTTTCCACGCACCATTAATCCAGCCCACCACTCCAGAAACCACGATTACAGCCAGGAGACTCCACAACAGACTAGCTACAGCCGGATGAATGCGATCGCCATTTTGAGGTATTCTGAACACTATGTCTCTCTCTACATAATTCGCAACCGCAGACACCACAATGCCTCCAGCGCCTAATCCAGTACCGAGTATTTGAATGGTTCTTTCTAGGGAGCGATCGATTTCTGCTTGTTCAATATCTACAATCCCCGCCACCAAATCCACCGCAATCTTAATCAAATCAGTCCCCTGTTTAAAATAGCCTAAATCGCCCTGAATTTGTCTTTGAAAATACGGGCAATTTCTCTCAACAAAAAACTTGAAGGTTGTTAACTCTTCGGTTGATACTTGCCATTTATCACAGATTTGATCCAGCTTTTGCTGATAATTGTAAATATGAATATTAATCGTATTATTAAAATCTTCCAGAGATTCTAATAATCTTTCATAAGCCAAACTTTCTCGAAGTAACTGTTTGAGTGTGATTTTCAGAGAGGTTAAAGACTCATCTGTATTAACATTTTCCTGGGAAGCAACATCATTGTTCGATTCAAACTGAGCGATTTTTGTTTCTAAGCTAACGATTATCCCCTCAATTTCTGCATATAGTTTCTTGAGTAAATTATAATTTCTGCGACTATCCAGAAAAGCTGTAGTGATTTTATGGCGATAATAAAACAGTTCAAACAAAGGTTGAACAATTTTTCCTAGTTTTTCCTCAATCTCATCATCAACCAGATAAACAAAGACTTGTAGTTGACTTTTGAGCGAACTGTACTCAAAAATTGGAGAACCCAGCAACTCAGTATCGCGGTAAAAAGGTAGACGCACAGATTCTTCGGGGAACAGATTATTTAAACATTCATCCGCAATTTGGCGGAAGTCTTTTTTAGTGTGAGGTTGATAGGTTTGTAATTTGTAGGTAATAAAAATAGTCTGTCCCAGCCAATCTTCATAACTCTCAGCAAGCATGAGATTGTTAACATTAAAATCTTTTAATGCTGCGATATCTATATCTTTATTTTCATCCGTTTCTGGGCTGCCAATTCTTGCTAAAATGCCTTCGCTATCATCCAGGAGGCAAAATTTCAACGAACCATCAATTTTATTTGAATGCGAGAATTTCTTGGCTCTACTGAGGGGATAACTGAGGTTAGCTTGGGAAAAAGTTATGTCTTTTTCCGGGCTGAAATGTTGCCAGATATTATTTGCCCAATTCCAGATAGAATTAGTTTCGGTTTTGCTTTCGCGGCTGAGTTGGTAGCTGTAGATGTAGATTTGGGGATGGTCAATTTTTAGCATCAGCTTTGTCAATGCGTTTTTTCAAGCTTGCTTCTAGTTTTTTGATATCGGGATAGGTATTGATGAGTGCTTCATAACCGGGGGCGACTTCTGCTTCTGCATCATCGAGATTTTTTCTCACATCGCCAATCCTATCTCTCACCTCTCTAAAATTTCGATAGAGGTTGTTAATCGCTTCTTTAACAACTTTATCATCAGCCTCCGACTCCGCTAAAGGTAAAACAGTATTGAGTAATTCTTCAATAAATGGCGGAGTAAGAATCTGCGGGCTTGTGGTAATCGCATCATATATTTCCGAGAAAATCACGCTTTTCGTCATAAATTTTACTTCCAAATGAATGTTGTTTGAATTAGAAATTCGCCCAGTGTTACACTTGTCTCAACTTGTAGGTGCGTCAGTCTTAGGTTAGTACGAAAAATCAGGGTTTTCGCAACTGACGCACCCTACTAATTTTAGTGTAGGTCGATCAATTTTGTTCGGCTTGTTCAGCTTGTTCTTTTTGAGCTTCGGCGATAGTCGCTGCTACTTCAGCTAGGGGTAAGTCAAAGGCTTTAGCAATATCTTCTGTAGCTAATCCCCGACTAAACAGTCTGAAAATAGCAACTTTTTGTCGCTGTTTTTCAACTTGTATTTTGGCTTCTGCTTCAGCTTGTACCTCTTCAAAAATTTCTTGATAAACTCTGGTTTTCTTTAAGTCACTCAGGCTAAGCATGGCGGCAATCTCCTCTCTGGTTTTTTGGGGTAACTTGTAAAGAATGATGGTTTCTAGTAAGTTGATGAAGTTTTCTCTGACTGTGCTATCCGATATTTCGGTTTCGGCTTGTCTGGCTAAGTCTATGGCAAAGTTTTCGGCGGTGTTGTCTGGTTCGATTACCAATTTTAGCACTTTTATCGGTAGAGATGCTGTTTCTGATGCACTTAGTTCATCGATGTAAATACGGGTGATTTTTGGGAGTGCCAGCATTTCCTGGAAGTGGATGTTGCTTTCTCTTTCGGTTTGCCGATTTGGGTAGATGACTACCAATTGCCAAGGGTGCGGCGGTTGGTATTGTTTGAGATAAATGAACAGTTCGGCAAAGAGACGGTAGTATAGTGTTGGATCTGGTTGAAATTGGACTTCGACAATGTAGAATGGTAGTTGTGGATCGGGGACGATCGGTAGAAATAAACCGTCTAGGCGAAAGGCTAGTTGTTTGATTTCTTGGGATGTAAATTGGTATTGGTTGGCACTATCGGCGGAGATGCCCAGAAGGGCAAAAAACACAAAGGGGAATTCTTGGAAGATGTTGTAAAATATACTATCGGTTTTCATCGATCGCATTCAATCTTTCGTTGAATTATACCCCAATACGATACGCCAACCATAATCACATTATAATCCGATCGCACAAAACGCTGCCCAATGATAAACATCGCCGTAGGGCTTTTCATCCTCATTGTAACGTCCTAGCAGTTCTTCAGTATATTCTTGGCGATCGGCATCAAAACTATCGGATTCCTGCACCCATGATACCAAGTCTGAAGTCGCGGCAGACTTAAACCAGCGCTGGGTATCGTGGAGGGCTTTACCAATGCTAACTCCTGGTTTTAGCAACTCATAAAATTTTACCATGATTAAGGCGGTGGAGAGGTCGTTGACTGCCCAAAGACTGGCTAGGGTTCCCATTGCTCCGGCGTGGATAAATCCTGTCGGCAATCCAATATAATCGGAGCGAGTTTTGGTGTCAATGAGCGCGGTTTCGCAGGCGGAAAGCACGACTAGGCGGCAATGTTTGAATTGCAACAGCAATATGTCTGCTAATGTTAGACAATTGTTAATATCGGCTGTTTTGCCTGCGCGCCATTCCACGTAGCGATCGGATTCAATCTCCCTCGTGCCGGCCCTTGATTCGGGATCTCCACCTACGATACCCCCAGACAAAATCAAATACGATTTTAGCGGATCGTCCGCATTAAAAGAGCCGTGACAGGAAAAGTGCGCGCAGTGGGCATTTTCTAACTGCTCTAGATACTTTTCTAGCAGATTTGTTTTACTCGCTTCGGGGCCCGGGAGAATTTGACTAATCGCGAATTTGGGGGCGATGCTGGCCACTTCTAAATCGGTGTAGGGAAGATCCGAGGTGGGGTTTTGCAGGGCGAGGAGTTGGTCAAAATTTGGGTGGATGGTAATCTGTTGCAGGAGTTGGCAACTGGGGGCGTATTGAATGCCTTCGAGGTATCTATCTAATAAGAATTCGCCGTCACTTAGGGGTAGGGCGTGGAGGGGGAACAGGTGCAGCCACCAGTGGGGAATTAGGATTAAGCGGGTACTTTCTGTGGGCAGAATTGTGGTGATTTGGAGGATTTCGGCAAGACGCTGGAGATAGTCGGAGAGTTTGGTTTGCCAGTGGGTTTTGCTTTGTTTGTAGTCGGCCCGGTAGTCATTAACTAAGTCGATTAATTCAGCGCATTGAGGATTGCGATGCACTGTCAGCACGTCGGGGTATGTGACGACAAAGGTGATGATTTCTGTGTCGGTGATGTACCACTCAATTAGGGCGGTGTCTGGGGTGAGGAGTTGGGTAATTTCGGTGAAAGTAATGGGTTTTAGGAGTTGGGGGGTTTCCTGTTTTTGGGCGATGACTTCGGCAAGGTTGCGGGCTTTGTTGGCTTCGGCATATAAGAGTGCTTCTTGGTTGCTTTGGCGATCGAGGCATACTTGCACCATACCTTGATAGAGTCTATCCCACTTCAAATCGTGTTTTTGCTTGGTTTCATCTCCCGATTCTAACTCTCGTAGTTTGGAGGCTCTGGTTATAGCATTTTTAAAGGTATCATAGGCACTTTGGAGAGTTGCTGCTTTTTGGTTTGTGTCTTCTGGTTTTTCTACGTTGATGTGGTCTAGTTTTGCTAGATAAGCGAAGCCCAGATTATTTAAGGTTTCTAAGTTTTCTAACGGGAAGTGCTCGCGAGTGCTTATCTGTAAAACAAAATTGTACGTAGCGATCGCCATTTCGATATTGTCTGCTTTCTCTCCCCTGATTCTTTGGCAGTAGGCAATTGCCAGATTATTTTGCGTCGTTGCCCAATATTCGGGAAAAGCCTCGCGGGTGAAGACTTCCAAGGCGGCATTGTAAAAAGCGATCGCCCGTTCGATATTGTCTGCTTTCTCTCCGCTGATTCTTTCGCGGTAAGCTTCTCCCAGATTATTTCGGGTCTCCGCCAATCGTTCGGGAAAGTCATCACTGGTGTAGACTTCCAGTGCGGCGTTGTAAAAAGCGATCGCCTGCTCGATATTTTCTTCCCGCTTTTCCCTGATTCTGTGACGGTAAGCTTCTCCTAGATTATTTTGGGTCTCAGCCCATAGTTTGGGAAAGTCATTGCGGGTGCGGATTGCCAGTGCGGCCTTGAAAAATGCGATCGCCCATTCGATATTCTCCGCTTTATCTCCCTTGATCCTGGAATAGTAGGCAGCCGCCAGATTACTTTGTGTCGTTGCCCAATCTTGGGGAAAGGCTTCGCGAGTACGAACTTGTAGTGCCTCTTGGTAACAAAAGATCGCGTCTTCCAGATTTTCCGCCCGCGAACCGTTGATTCTGTATAAGTAGGCATTAGCTAGGTTATTTTGAGTTTGAGCAAACTTTTCGCTTCCCGGTTCCCGATAATTTAAAACTATTTGATAACCAGTAATCGCAATTTCAAGATTATTCGCTCTATTCCCACGGGGAAATTGATTAATATGAATACTCAAATCTTCTATGAGGGCGACAATTGAGCTAATTGCTTCTGGATGTTCGGCAATTAAAATCTGGGCTACTTGCTGTAAAGTCTCGGAAAAACCAGCATTGAGGAGATGTTGCCGTTGATCGAGTATCGGGTAAATTACTTTAATATCGCTATTGCTATCTTGTCCTGCTTGCAATAATTCTAGGATAAATTTTGCATATTCTTGGGAATCTTCACCTTCGGAGTAGACTCGATCGCGGTTTTCTTCCATTGTGGGGAGTTGTGAATAACACGGGATTTTATTTTATCATAGTTGGGGTTGGTTTGCTGGGTGGCGAGAAACCGGGTTTTTGCGAAGATATTGGATGGGAGGCGAAGATATCGGAAAAAACCCGGTTTCTGAGATGGTGGGTGGTGCCGAGAAACCGGGTTTTTGCGAAGATATTCGATGGGAGGCGAAGATATCGGAAAAAACCCGGTTTCTGAGATTTTGCAAAAGTTCGATCGACCGTTTTTTAATTTTTTCCACAAGCGCGATCGATCGTTGCTAAATCTGCAATAATTCAATGCTATTATCCGCGCCACAATTCCCACGATCGCCCACGAGTCCGCCGGGGGTTGAAAACCCCCGTCTCATAGCGCAAGTCCTCTAAAAGAGGACTGAAGCATCTATTTTTTAATCAAAATTCTCATGATTTTATTCAGTCGGTTTCAACCGACTTGCGCTATGAGACGGGGATTTAAATCCCCGGCGGACTTGAGGACAAACCGATCGATTCTAGGGGGCGAAACAACCTGCCAACCAATTTTACTACAAGTTAGTCAGTGGCGAGAAACCGAGTTTTTGCGAAGATATTCGATCGCAAGCGAAGATATCGGAAAAAACCCGGTTTCTGAGATTGTTAAAGCAGCCTCACTTTAGCTTATTTTGAATCATTGCCCAATATTCAGGGAAAGCCTCACGGGTATATACTGTTAAAGCCGCCTCATAAAACGATCGCGCCTTTTCGATATTTTCATCCCGCGAACCGTTGATTCTGTCATTATAGGCATTACCTAGGTTATATTGAATCATGGCCCAATCTTCAGGAAACTGTTCGGGGGTACGAACAGTTAAAGCAGCCTCAAAAAATGCGATCGCGCGATCGATATTTTCCGCCCGCGAACCGTTGATTCTGTTAGCGTAAGCAGCAGCTAGGTTATTTTGAGCCATAGCCCAATCTTCCGGGAAAGCCTCAAGCGTGTAGACTGTTAAAGCAGCGCCATAAAGGGCGATCGCCATTTCCACATTTTCGGCCCGCGAGCCCTTTATTCTGGTAATATAGGCAGCAGCTAAGTTGTTTTGAGTTTGAGCAAATTTTTCGCTTCCCGGTTGCCGATTATTTAAAACAAGTTGATAAGCGGCAATGGCAATTTCAATATTATCCGCTCTATTTCCACCGGGAAAATTACTAATATTAACGGTCAAGTCTTCAACGAGACTGATAATTGAGTCAATAGTTTGTGCATTTTCGCCACCAACCAACCTCTCCATTACTTGCTCTAAAATCTCAGAAAAACGAGCATTTAGGAGATGTTGTCGTTCGGCTAGCATCGGGTAAATTACTGCTGTATTGCTATTGCTACCATCTTCTGCTTGCAATAATTCTAGAATAAAGTTTGCATACTCTTGGGGATTTTCACCTGCGGAGTTATTGCCATCGTTGATATCAATTAATTGTGCTAGCTGGCCGATCAGATTTCGCAGGAAATTAGCGCCGTTTTGTCCTCCTTGCTGTGCCATTTTTTCTGCTACTAACTCGCAAGTTTCCAGAAATTGGACATCCAACAATTCTGAGTTATCTTGTAATATCTGGGGTTCCGATCCGTTGGGGCAATTCAGCAGGGTGTGAATTAGTTCTAGGTAGGCTTGGGCGCGGCTTTCTTCCATTGTTGGGGAGTTGTGAATAATGTCGGAAGCTATTTTACCATGCTTGGTGGGTGGCGAGAAACCGGGTTTTTGTGACAATTTTTGGTGAGATGCGAAGATATCGGAAAAAACCCGGTTTCTGAGATTGTCGATGGGTAGCCAGAAACCGGGTTTTTGTGACAATTTTTGGTGAGAGGCGAAGATATAGGAAAAAACCTGGTTTCTTAGATTGTCGGTGGGTGGCAATTATTCACAATCTCTACGCAAACAATTCGGCTACTGACACGCTAAAACCCGGTAACAAAGGACTGGTTAAGTTATCTTCTTTAAATAAAGTCATCGCTAATTTCAAAACTCCGCTTTCCCGACGGTAAATTTCTACTTTTTGCTGTATGCGGTCAAATATCCAATATTCGCGCACGCCTTGAACTGAATATAATTTTAACTTGGATTGGCGATCGCGCTTTTCATTCTCTTCACCGGGAGACATCACTTCTACCACCAACTCCGGTGCACCCGCCAAATGTCCGGCTTCATCTAATATCTGTGCTAAAAGTTCATAGCTTACCCAAACTACATCAGGAATAACATTATCACTATCGGTGAAAATCAGACCCGCAGTTGTTGCAGCCTTACCTAAACCTGTCTCTATTGACCAATTACCCAAGGTTCTGCAAACATTATCAACAATATTTTGATGTTCCCAGCGAGGTGCTCTTGTCACAACCAATTCTCCTTCGATTATTTCGTAACGGTTGCCGTTATCGGGTAAGGATTCTAAATCAGCGCTTGTCCAGCGAACTTTTTCTGTAGTTGACATAGCTTTGACTCCGCTCTGTTCTATTTTAATTATATACCAATACACTTGGGTTAAGACAAGACGGCGGTTGGAAACCGCCCGGTTTCCAACCGCCCAATCTTCAACCACCCGGTTTTCTAATGCCTGCACAATGCTACTTTGGGCATTAATCTATCTAAAATTTGTCCGATCGCAATTACCGTCCAATCAACATCAGCTTCCGTGGTTTCGCGTCCCAGTGTCAAGCGAATTCCACCAACCGCGCCGCTTTCGTCATATCCCATTGCCAATAATATCGGACTGGGCGTGAGTTTGCCGCTGCTACAAGCCGCACCGGAACTAATGCCAATTCCGGCTAAATTTAGCTGTCTCACCATAGTTTTACCTGTGATTCTATCTGTTTCTCTCTTTTGGTAAGGGCGACAGGATGGGGAGACGATGCAAAAACTGGTGTGGTGCGGCAGTCGGTAATATCGATCGCCCGTTGGGACTAAACTGGGTATGTGAGCTAATCCGTCAAAAAGTCGATCGCGCAATCCAATTAACCTCGGCGTTTCCACATCCATTTCCTGCACAGCCAACTCCGCCGCCACTCCAAAACCGACGATAGCGGGCAGTGCTTGCGTCCCTGAACGCAGTTTCAACTCTTGTCCGCCCCCGCCGAACATTGGCACCAATTCGAGTCCTGGACGCACGTACAGCGCCCCTGCACCTTGCGGCCCGTAAAGTTTGTGACTGGAGAGTGAAAGCAAGTCTACGGGGAGTTTCTGTACGTCTATTGGCAATTTACCGGCAACTTGAACTGCATCGGTGTGAAATAGGATATTGCGATCGCGCGCAATTTGCGATAATGCTTCTATTGGTTGCAGTGTACCAACTTCGCTTTGTCCGTAGATGATGGAAATTAGCACAGTGTGCGATCGCAGCGATTCTTGCAAATCCAAAGGATGAATTCGCCCATATTTATCGACTGGTAATTGAGTTACTTCCCATCCCAATTGTTCGAGTTGTCGCACCGGTTCTGAGACTGCGGAATGCTCAACACTGGAAATAATGATATGCTGCGGCTTTGTATAAAGACGCGCAACTCCCATAATTGCTAAATTGTCCGCTTCAGTGCCGCCCGAAGTAAAAATCATCGATTCCGGTAGCGCATTAATCAAGCTAGCAACCTGCATTCTTGCTAATTCTAAAGCAGTCGCCGCCCTTTGTCCCCATTCGTGCAAACTAGAAGGATTCCCCCATTGTTGAGTGAGAGCTTTTTGCATAGCATCAATAGCTTCTGGGCGTGTCGGCGTTGTAGCACTATAGTCGAGATAAATTTGCATAATTTTAAAGAAGGAAGAAGGAAGAAGGAAGAAGGAAGAAAGAAGAAGGAAGAAGGAAGAAGGAAGAAGACATACACAGCAACCTTCTTTTTAGCAATTCGTATTTTACGTTTAAGGTAGATTCACTTAATGCCCTATGCCCTATGCCCTATGCCCTATGCCCTATGCCCTATGCCCTATGCCCTATGCCCTATGACTAATGACTCCCTGGTTTACAGACATTGTAGTCTTCGTGGGACAAGACTTTTTGAGGAATTAAGAAAGTGCCGCAATCTTCACAAAGCATTCTGTAGTTGCGGGTTACAGGAATACTCACAATCCAGCGGTTGTGACGCAGGCGTTTGCCGCCGAAATCTCTGTAATTCTTATTTTCCCCCAAAGCTGCTATAATAGCGCGAGCTTTAGTAACTACATGGTCGGGTAGACCTCTAAGATCGATGATATCTCTAGCAAATGATGCTTCCCTCTCTTGTTTTTTGATTTGTTTTTCGGCCAGCAGTTCAACTGATTGCTGTTGCGCTATCAACTCTTGCGTGCACCGATGGCACGCTTTACCATATCCCCTGTGACCACAATCAAAAATTGTTTTTCTTTTAGCCATAAAGCATCAGTATCGGGTTTGACCCACGCCCCTGAATGCTGCTACCCTACCAGTGATGCTTCCGGCATCGAGGCAGTTCTACAAGACGCAAAATCTATTCCCTGTCATAAATTTAATAGTTTTAACTTTCCTAGATCCAATATCTTTCCACTCTGAATAGACCGATGACCTCAATAAAATTTTAAATTTTGTGAATGTACTTTATTCTAATTTATCAGGTTTGTGTTGTGTTGGAATGCTGGCGATCGCCCTGGCGGCTTGCGGACAAGCAAAGCAGGACGTGCAGAATTTACCTCCCACTCTCGCTCCGCTGCCTCAAGACCCCTTTTTGCAAGTATACTTCAATCAGTCGCTCACTTCGAGTTATACAGAACCCTACCGCGCACAAACTAGGGCTGGAGATGATTTAGAAAAGTTAATCGCCGAGGCAGTAGCCAGTGCTGAATCGACGGTAGATGTAGCGGTTCAGGAGTTTCGCTTGCCCGGTATTGCGCGAAAAATGGCCGATCGCGCGCGCACTGGAATTAAAGTCAGATTAATTGTCGAACATATGTACAATCGCCCTTGGAGCGATTATACAGCCCAAGAGTTGGCAAAGTTACCGGAACGAGAGCGCGATCGCTACAGCGAATTTCTGCAACTCGCCGATACCAATAAAGACGGCAAATTAAGCCCGGAAGAAATCAAGCAAAACGATGCTTTGGTAATTGTCAAGGATGCCGGGATTCCTGTAATTGACGATACCGCTGACCGAAGCAAAGGCAGCGGTTTGATGCATCACAAATTTGTGGTAATTGACGGCAAAACAGTCATCGTAACTTCGGCTAATTTTACGACAAGCGATATCCACGGCGATTTCAAGACAGCAGCAAGTCGCGGCAATGCCAACAATTTGCAGCAAATTGCCAGCCCTCAATTAGCTCAACTATTTACTCAAGAATTTAACATTATGTGGGGCGACGGGCCCGGAGGCAAACCGGATAGCAAGTTTGGCATCAAAAAGCCGTTTCGTCAAGTGCAAAAAGTGAGAGTTGGTAATGCGACAGTTGCGGTGCAATTTTCACCAACAAGTGCGACTTTACCTTGGGAACAAAGCGTTAACAGTTTGATAAATCGCACTTTAGCAAAGGCGAAAAAATCTGTTAATTTGGCACTATTTGTATTTTCCGCTCAGCGGTTGTCAAATACTCTAGAACTTGAATCTAGGCGCGGTGTGGCGGTGCGAGCTTTGATTGACTCAAATTTCATTTATCGCCCTTACAGCGAAGGTTTAGACATGATGGGGGCGACTTTCATGCAGGATTGCGGCGGCTTAGAAGCGGACAATCGCCCGTGGAAAAAGCCGCTGACTGCGGTGGGAGTGCCGCAGTTACCCACGGGCGATCGCCTGCATCACAAATTCGGCGTTATCGACGGAAACACCGTGCTTACAGGCTCTCACAACTGGAGTGAGGCTGCAAATCACGGGAATGATGAGACATTATTGGCGATCGACAGCCCGACGGTTGGGGCCCATTTTGAGCGGGAGTTCGATCGGCTTTACAAAGGTGCAATCTTAGGAATTCCCGCCCGAATCAAACAGAAAATTGACGCTAAGCAAAAAGAGTGTAAATCAGTCCAAGCAACATCAAAACCTGCGAATCCTCAACCGCAAAGTGGTGGTAAAAACTTAATTAATTTGAATAGCGCGACTCAAGAAGAACTAGAAACTTTGCCAGGGGTTGGCCAGAAGTTAGCCGAGAAAATTATTGCAGCGCGGGAAAAGCAGCCTTTTGAGTCTTGGGAGGATGTCGAAAGATTGCCAGGAGTAGGAAACAAGGCTATAGACAAATGGCGCGATCGAGTAACATTTTAAAGTAGGGTGCGTCAGCTATGGTGATTTAATTAATTAATCATCTAGCAACTACAAACCTGCACCATGAATACTTCATTCATTGGTGGAGAGACTAACCAGGAAGGACTAAAGTCCTCACTACAAACCTATTTTATCGATCTTGACAACAGTTAAGCTTTCTAGTTAAACTTACATTCAAATAAAATGCACTTTTTTCATATTGGAGGTATAAAGAGATGAAACGCGCCAGATATTTTACGGGCCAGCGACCAATCAAATTCCTAGCTTTTTTGATTGGTGCAATTTTAGTCACACTAGCAGCTTTCACAGTCAGCGCCCAGCAGACTAGCGAAGCACAATTTCGGGTAAAGAACGAAAACAGTTTTAATATTAACATGATTCAATTCAAGCGCGTTGAATATGTAGGTCAGTGTCCCGGAAGTGGCATCTCCCCTGATTCGCAAAGCGCTCGATTTGTTTCCAGCAAGACTCCCCCCGCCCCTAACAGAAGAGTGCTGATTAAAAATGTGACCGATGGCATGGAAACTAACCCCTATCCTTACACGGATAGAAGTTATGACAAAGGTGAGTTTTCCGAGAGTTTTGGATTTAAATTAGCAAACAGTCACAAAACAAGAACTTTTTCGGTTTTAGAGGGCGAAAATAAATTTGCCTATGAAATCAAAGAAAATAACCAAGTTATAGAACAGGGTGCGCTTACCGCTCAAGTTTCTGTACAAAATTTAGGTACTTTTCCCCGCCAGCAAGTTTGTGAGAACAAAGTCACCTCACAATGTCAGGATGCTGCTGATTGTCGCGAGAGGAGACGCAAAGGAAAAAGTTGCAGAATAGAGTGTGTTACTGTTCAAGAGTGTCGCTGTCCGTACTAATTCCTGCCTAATTTTTGTTATACCAACCGCCGAGGAAACAGCTAGTTAAAGTAGGGTGCGTCAGTAGAGCCTGTTTTCATTGATTATTCAGGAACTCCGAACTGACGCACCCTACAGGTTCGTAGTGAGGACTTCAGTCCTTTATTCCAAAGGTTTGTAGTGAGGACTTCAGTCCTTTATTCCAAAGGTTCGTAGTGAGGACTTCAGTCCTTTCTTTGACCAATTAGCAGCAAAGACTAAAGTCCTGACCAACCTATTTTATTAGGACTAAAGTCCTCACTACCAACCTAGTTCAAGTAACAGGGTGAAAGTAAAATGCCGCAGCTAACACAATATATGTTGCTAAAAGTAGCACTCCTTCCAGCCAATTCGATCGCCCGTCGAGACTAATTAGATTAGCGATTGTCACTGCGATCGCAACTGCAACCACTTCAAACGGGTTGAAGTTTAAATCCATCGGCTGATGAATCACTAATCCAATAATCACCAACACCGGCGCTACCAGCAAAGCAACTAGCAAACTCGAACCCATCGCCACGGAAACTGACAAATCCATATTATTTTTCATCGCCACTCCCACCGCCGTTACGTATTCCGCCGCGCCGCCCACAATCGGCAACAAAATTACACCTGTAAACAGCGGTGTCAATCCCAATCCTTTGGTAGTTTCTTCGACAACCCCCACGAAAATTTCTGATTCAAAAGCAACGGCAACTGTTGAGGCGACTAGCACTCCCAGCCACAGCCACAAATTCGGTTTGTGTGCAGTAGATTCATCGGTATTTTCAGCATCTTCTAACTCTAGTATGCCGACTTCGTAAAGGTAGCTGTGAGTTTTTAAGGAAAATAGCAGGGTTAGCGCGTAAACTGCAATGAGGACGATCGCAGTTATCAACGAAAGATTCTGAATCGCTGCGGGTTCCACTCCATTCGAGGTGTAAATTACCATCGTCGGCAGCAGAATCGCAATCACTGCTAGAGTCATGGTAGAACCGTTCACCCGCGCGATAACTGGCTTAAATTCTTGTTCTTTGTAGCGGATTCCCCCTAGCAGCATCGACAATCCCATAACTAAGAGCAAGTTGCTGATAATTGTGCCGGTGATGCTGGCTTTCACAATGTCAATTAAGCCGGCTCTTAGGGCAACTATGGCAATAATTAATTCCGTAGCATTCCCGAAGACTGCATTTAATAAGCCGCCGATGGAGGGCCCTGTGACGATCGCCACTTCTTCTGTTGCTGTGCTCAACCAAATAGCCAGAGGTATAATGCCTAGGGCGGAGGTGATGAAAACTACCAGAGAACCCCAGTGCAAATATTCGGCGGCGATGGAAATGGGGATGAAAATTAACAGCGCTATGGAAAGAATTTTTTTGATTGACATAGGGACTCGGATGGTGTATTGAAGGTGATTTCGAGTTGCCGGGGCGATCGCCAAATTGATTTTATATCAATGCGCGATCGATCGGAAGACCGGGCGGTTGAAACCGCCAGAAAGTCAAACATACACTCAGCGACGTGGGTTGAAGAATGAGCGGTTTTTAGATCGATACGCGATTGATAAGAAGACGGGGCGGTTGAAACCGCGTCTATACAAACAAAACCCAGATGGTGCGTGGGTTGAAGAATGAGCGGTTAAAATTACGCGATCTTCTTGAGTTGGCGTCCGGCGGACTTCGTTTTTATAGAAGCGGTTTCAACGGCCGTCCTATCTGAGAAAAAGCGTGCCGTCCTTGCGAATGCTTAAAGATTTTCTATCCAAACCTAAATCATTTGTCTCGTCTAATCTTACTTCTACTGTTCCTTCGCCAACAGGTTTCAGATTCACTTTCAATAATGCGCCATCTTGTCGCCTAAATAAAATTGATGCAGGTAGTGTCAATGCTTGCAGCGCGACTGTGGTATTTTCGGCTAAGCTGCGGCGGTTAGTTTGTCCCACTACTTGATAAAATAGTCGATCGTTCGTTTTATTCGTTAATCTAACATTGGCTTTGCCGTTGACGGGAACCATCTTGCCGTCGGGAACTCTTTCTGGTTCGTTAGTTTGGGCTATGGAGACAGCCAAACTTGCATTCTGGGTGAAAAGCCAAAAACTATTGCCTGCTACGGCTAAGGTAACAGCCAGCAGGCTTGCTATCCAGGTTTTGTCGATCGCTAGTTTGCACATTATTTTGTTGGATGAAGTGGGATTGTCCTGACTTAAAAGCACTAATTAAACGAATAAAGAAAGAAGAAGTAAGAAGGAACAATTAAAAAAGAAGGAAGGAAGAAAGAAGGAAGAAATAAGATTTCTCTCATCTCCCAATCTCCCACTCCTCCCCTCTCCCAATCTCCCACTCGGACATTCCGGCAGCAGCTATTGGACCCAACGCACGCGCACAAAATGAGCTTCCCGTCCCCAGAAGTCGTGACTGACAGAAATATCAACAATACTCAAATTAAACGGAATAGCAGTTGTTACGTAGCGCTGAGCCAGAGCCCCCACATCGGGAGCTAACTGAGCTGCTGTCGCCGCCGCCGCACCCAAACCCAAAAGTTGCAGGATGGGCCCCTTCGGCAGGGCTAAATTGATGCCGACAGCCAGTCCAGCAGTCAGCAGCATTGCCACCGACAAGTTGGTACCGCAGCGGGGATGTACGGCTAAATCCCACTCTCCGCTGGCAATCCGCTGCAAAGCTAATTGCACTGCATGACGCAACTGTGCAATGTTAACGCGGCCGTACAGATAAAATCCTTGGTCAGTGGACATTCCGCCCAATAACTGATTATCCGCTCTTGCAGCCGGCGTACCAACCGATTGGCCCAGTACCCAAACCGTAGCGTGTTCCAAGGCATGAACTTGGCGCAAAGTCAAGATTTCCTTCAAACCGGGCACAAAATCTAGCTGTCGTAACAAGTCAGCATCTTGAGTCCGCTGCGGGGCAAAGTCAAAAGGAATTTGACTGGCGTGCCCTGAACTAGAAGCAGCATTTGTCGTCATGTCAAAAGGCCTCCACTAATGTCCGATCGCAAATTTTAGAAGCGAGATTCACGGTTGAACGCGCTTGCCTGCGCGAAACTCTCCAGAAAAGCGTCTGCCTTTAGCATCTGTAATTACGCCTCTACCGTGAGGCAGTCCCTTGCGAAATTCGCCTTCGTAGCGAACGCCGTTGGGGAAGCTGCAACTACCTTTACCGTCTAGCTGTTCGTTGAAAAACTGACCGTCGCAGCGAGTGCCGTCCGCACGGGTGAAGACTCCCCTACCAAACGGGTTTCCTGCGAAAAACTGTCCGGCGTAGCGATCGCCGCTAGCAAAGATAAATTGCCCTTGACCGTGCGGCTGGCTGCTAGCAGCCCCGCCGCCTATTGCTTGAACAATTTCAAATGTTCCCCTGTAGCGATCGCCAGTGGCAAAAATAGCTTCTCCCCTAACGATCAGACCGTTGCGGAACTCTCCCACCATGCGGTCATCGTTGGCGAACAGGAATGTGCCTTGACCGTTGGGTACGCCGTTACGAAACAGTCCTTCATAGCGATCGCCCTTGGAGTATACGTATATTCCTTGTCCCTGAGGTCTGCCGTTGACGAAAGTTCCTTCATAATTGTCGCCATTCTCGTAGTTGCACCTGACTCTACCGTTGGGGGGAGAGCCTTCGCAAACCGGAGGGCGCTTTTGTTCTGCTGCTGGCGCCGCCAATGACGATTTAGTGTTGGCTAGCAGTGAGAGGTATCCTACCCCCGTGCCAACCAACATGAGTATTCCGAGTTGTTTAATTGAGCGAAGCATGACGGTTCTCAATTTTCTTTCTAAGGATTGAGCTAAATTTTGCATTAAATTGGGTTCTGAGCAACTCGGGGAGATTTTTCTCCCACAATTTTAGAAACCTCTACACCGTTTTCTTCTAGAACCACAATCGGATCGGCTCCTGATTTGAAATCAACCCGTTTGATTAGCACCTGCCCGCTGGCAATCCGCTGTCCTACTTTGATATATCGACTTGTTGGCTCGTTAGGTGCTTTCACAATTACCAGTATGTCATTACCAACTCTGACTACGCCACTAACTTCAACTCCTTTGGCATTGTCTGTCGAAGGCGGTGGCGGTGGTGGTGCGGGCGGTGGTGGCGGGTTCGGGTCTTGCCACGAGGGCGGCGGTGTTAATTCGGGCAGCTTGGGCAGCCCCGGCAGTTCTCTGGTGGCGATGTTGGGAATGCTGGGAGGGCGCGGCGGGCCCGGCGGGCGAGCGGCGATCGCTGGCGGGCGTCCCGGTGTCGCTCCTGGTCGTCCCGGTGTCGCTCCTGGTCGTCGCGTCCCTTGGGGGCTTGCCGTCGTGCCTCTTGGGAAGCCCGGTATAGAGGGAACTCCCGGTATTGATGATGCCGGAGCTCCTGCTATGTCTGGGGAACCTGCTGGTCTGGTTCCGGGGCGTCCTGGTCTGGTTCCGGTGCCGCCGGTGGTGCCTGTTGGGAAGCCCGGTATTGATGGCACTCCCGGTATTGATGCCGGATTTCCTGCGACGTTTGGGGAACCTGCTGGTCTGGTTCCGGGGCGTCCTGGTCTGGTTCCGGTGCCGCCGGTCGAGCCTGTTGGGATGCCCGGTATAGAGGGTACTCCCGGTATTGATGCCGGATTTCCTGCGACGTTTGGGGAGCCTGCCGGTCTGGCTCCGGGGCGTCCGGGGGCTGCTTGGGGACGCGCTGAAATTGGTGGCAGCCATTGGGGTATGGGGGTTAGCGGCAGGTTGGGAAGACTTGACACCTGTGCGGGGCTTTGAGGTTTAGGAAGTTCCGCAACTGTCCCGCCGCCCCGTGCCCTGTTCGCTCCCGGTGCTGGCGTCCACTGAGGCGGGTTTTTCTCGTCCGGTAGCTTGGGCAGATTTGGAACTTGTCTGACTGGGAGGTTGGGGAGTTCGTTGCCCGCTGTCCCGCCACCGTCTGTTTTGAGTGGTTGAGGGGGAAGGACTGAGAATGGGTCATTTGCTTGACCGGGGACAGGGGTCTGTGGAATTGCCCTCGGGGCTGTCTTTTTGCCATCAATGTCTGCTTGAGCTTGTCTGGCGCGATCGTCAGGGTTTGTCGATCGGATCAAGCCGGGGGGCTGGGCCGCTACTACTGGGGAGGGGAATGTCTGAGCTCCTGGTGTGGGACTTGCCGCACCAGGAGTTCCGGGAGCGTTGGCTGCTGGTGATCCTGGTGTTGCACCCGGACTGAGACTAGGAGTAGGAGTGGGACTGGCTGTGTCGCCACCCCCGTCGCCGCCACATCCCCCGATCGAGAAAGCCAGCATTCCTATAGTTGCAAAATATAAAAGTTTACGCATTGCCGATCGTCCCCAAACGCCTGACTTTTAAGTGATCCAAATGGCAATTGCAGTTGCTGCCATTTGCCGCTTTTCAGTTTACCTGGTTTGATGGTATGCGATCGCTTTTAAATTGCCAAGTTTTCCGGACGATTTGATGTTGAAGCGGGCCCTGGGTTTTCGGGATCGGGTTAGGATATCAATGGCGGTGGTTCTTCGACATATTGAATCAATTAGGGCATGGTTATGGTGGCAAAAGTGATTCTCAAGCGGATTTGGCGATCGGGCATTGTTTCTGTGGCTGTTTTGGTAGGTCTGGGATCGGTGGGAAGCGGCAATGTGAATGCTCGTTCGCATCAGCCAGAAACAAAGGTGATGGCATTGATGCCCGCTGCGAGTTCCCAGCAGCTCGATCGCACTTTAACAGCAGCCTCGGAAGCCACAAGTGGCAATGTGTATTCTCAGTTTCGCAGGGGCACCTCAAATCCTGGTGTCCAACCGCCAGCCAATCAACCAGCCTCTGGTGGGAATCAAAAGGTATTTCAAGCTAAAATCAAGCGCCGCGCGGGTGGCACACCTGTGATTGATGTGGTATTTAACGGTAACAAGACTTTTGAAATGATTGTCGATACCGGGGCGAGCGGCACTTTAATTACTCAGCGGATGGCTGCTGCGCTGGGAGTGAGGCGCGTGGGCACCGCGAGAGCGGGGATCGCTGACGGTAGCATTGTCGAGTTCCCCATCGGTGTAGTGCGATCGATTCGGGTTGGGGGTGCTGCGATCCAAAATGTCGAAGTGGCGATCGCCAAACAAATGGAAATTGGTCTGCTCGGTCACGATTTCTTTGGCAATTACGATGTCAAAATCAAAAAAGATGTTGTAGAATTTTATGTTCGCTGAGAGTGAGCCGAATCAGAAACCAATTTTTATTCGCATACTGTAAAGTTATTCGCAGCCCGGTCAAGGCTGTTTAATTTATTTCTTGAGGCACTTGCAAAACGCCGCCAAGTGTGGTATTGTTTTGAGTGTTTCCAGAGCAGTAGACCGTTGAACAATCCGGGAAAATCCGGCCGCAAAAGCACGGCCGCTGTTGGCGCGATCGAGTAACAGTCTCCAACGGTGGATTCACAGTTCAAGGCAATCAATTAGACAATTTGCCGATCGGGTGGAAATTAGTTCCCAAAATGCTGTGGCTGAGGGAATTATTGTTCGCGTTGTTGGGCCGGACCGTAAAAAATCTGTAAAAAGATGAGCGCAAGATGTTCCGCAAAATCGGCAATTATGACGATCGAGAAATTAATTATTCTAAATAAGGTATTCGCATGGCACAAACGTCTGTATCTCCTGTAGTGCTGATTATTCTAGACGGCTGGGGTTATCGTGAAGAAAAAGACGGAAATGCGATCGCCGCCGCGAAAACACCCGTGATGGACAGTCTCTGGGCAGCTTATCCCAGAACTCTGATTAACACATCAGGTCGGGCGGTAGGGCTTCCCGACGGCCAAATGGGCAACTCAGAAGTCGGTCACTTGAATCTGGGCGCGGGCCGCGTGGTTCCTCAAGAGTTAGTGCGAATCTCTGATGCTGTCGAAGACGGATCTTTGCTAGACAACCGGGCGCTGGTTCAGCTTTGCTCCGAAGTGCGCCGCCGGGGCGGCAAGTTGCACCTGACCGGTCTTTGTTCCGAAGGTGGGGTACACTCGCACCTGAGTCACATTTTGGGCTTGCTAAAGCTAGCAAAGGCACAGGGAATTACTGAAGTTTGCATCCACGCGATTACAGACGGCCGCGATACTACTCCGAAAGAGGGTGTGGAAGCTTTAGGCAAGATAGAAGATTATATCAAACAGGTAGGAGTGGGTCGGATTGCTACCGTCAGCGGCCGCTATTACGCCATGGACAGGGACAAACGCTGGGATCGCGTGCACCGCGCTTACGAGGTGATGACGGTTGAGGGCGCGCCTGACGGTCGATCGGCAGTTGATGTGTTGCAGGCCTCCTATGCGGTCGGAGTAACCGACGAGTTTGCAGTTCCGACTCGCATTGCCCCAGGCGCGGTAGCATCCGGGGATGGGATGATTTTTTTCAATTTTCGCCCCGACAGGGCTAGAGAGTTGACTCAGGTCTTTGTAGCGCCAGATTTTAAGGGCTTTGAACGGCAGTTAATTGAGCCGCTGACCTTTGCGAGTTTTACTCAGTACGACCCCAAACTGTCGTCGGTACTGGTAGCTTTTGAACCGCAGAATTTGAACAATATTCTGGGCGAGGTGATTTCTAAGCACGGTTTGCGGCAGTTGCGGACGGCGGAAACAGAAAAGTACGCTCACGTGACTTATTTTTTTAATGGGGGTCTGGAAGAGCCTTTTGAGGGGGAAGACCGCGAGTTGGTGCAGAGCCCGATGGTGGCGACTTACGATGAGGCGCCGGAGATGTCGGCCGCTGAGGTGACGGATGTGGCGCTGGAGGCTTTGTCCAAGCGGATTTATTCCTTTGTGGTGCTTAACTACGCTAACCCGGATATGGTCGGTCATACGGGGATGATGGATGCGACGGTAATTGCGATTCAAACTGTGGATAAATGTTTGGGGCGACTGTTGACCGGGATTTCCAAAGCTGGGGGAACGGCAATTATTATTGCTGACCACGGCAATGCTGAGTTGATGTTTGACGAGGATGGGAATCCTTGGACGGCTCACACTACTAACCCGGTGCCGTTTATTTTAGTAGAAGGCGAAGGTCTGAAGATTCCGGGTCACGGAGGGAATGTTGCTCTGAGGGCGGACGGTTGTTTGGCTGATGTGGCGCCGACGGTTCTGGAGCTGTTGAGGTTGCCTCAGCCCCCGGAGATGACTGGAAAGTCTATGATTCGATCGGCTGAATTTGAAGTTCGCGCCAATCGCACTCCGGTGCGGGTGCGGCTGTAGCAAGTCTGGGTTACAGGTAGGGATACGGCGCTGTCCCCAGAGGTGGATGGAGTTAACCCGAAAGACCGCCAGGGACTTAAGTCCCTGGCTAATAGCTAAAGTCCTCTGAAGAGGACTGAAGAACTTATCTCAGTCCTCTTCAGAGGACTTTAGCTTTGAGGCAGGGGTTGAAACCCCTGCCGGACTGCACCGAAAGCGTGTCAAGCCGACACCTCTGGGCGAAGCGTAGCGGAGGCAGTCCCGTGTCCCTAAGCGAGGTTGTGTGCGATCGACTAAATTTGATATGATAATGAATTGCCAATTACTAATTACCAATTACCCCAAATTATGAATATTGTTTCTGTGTTACAAGTTATCTGGTCTTTGTCTGCTTTAGGACTTGTAGTTTTTGTGTTGCTGCACAGTCCTAAAGGCGATGGCATTGGAGGGATTGGCGGACAAGCTCAATTATTTACGAGCGCTAAGAGTGCGGAAACAACTCTCAACCGGATTACTTGGGGCTTGTCTATTGTGTTTATGGGTTTGACTATTATTTTGAGCGCTGGTTGGTTGACTCCTAAGTTATAAGATTCGGATTTTTAACCGCAGATGAACGCCGACAGACGCAGATAATATGAAGTTCATCTGCGTTTATTTGCGTTTATATGCGGTTGCAAAAATGCGGTTGTGGAAAGTTACGAGAAAACATAGATTACTGGCTGATTTGAGATTGGCTTTATGTTGTTTTAGCCTGATAATTTTGACTCAGGTTAATACTCGGGCTGCGAGTCTTTCTCTTTCTCCTCTCCCGAATAGTTGGCCATCTCCACAGGTTCACCCTTTGCCGCCAATGCTCGCGAATTGGCAAGATTCAACTAATAGCGGTGATTATTTCGATCGCATTAAACAGCCAAATGTCGGTCATTTGCTATGGTCGAAATTTCCCATTCAGGTGTATGTGGAGCGTCCCGTTGATGGGAATAAGTCTGAAGAATGGATAGCAGCCGTCTTGGGTGTTGTGAGGGAATGGGCGGTTTATTTGCCTTTGGAAGTGGTGGATAGTTCGGAGGTGGCTGATATTAGAATTTTACGTCAGGCTCCGCCTTTGCGTCAAGGGCTTTTGCGATCGCGCTCTGGGGAAGCCACCTATGAGTTGTACAATCGTCTGGACGGGGAGAAAACTGTTTTATCTCATCGGTTTGTGGTTTATTTGAATCCGAATCAAGTGGGTAAGTATGTTCCGGCGACGGCGCGGCACGAGTTGGGGCACGCTTTGGGAATTTGGGGCCACAGTTTGCTGGAAACTGATGTGCTTTATTTTTCTCAGGTGCGGAATCCTCCGGCTATTTCTGCGAGGGATGTTAATACTTTGAAGCGGGTTTATCAGCAGCCGACTCGTTTGGGGTGGGAATTGTAGTTTTTGGTTGTAATATCAACTCGGCGCTAACAAACACAATCAAATAGGTTCGTAGTGAGGACTTTAGTCCGCATCTTTCATCACAGGAATGAAGTCCTCACTACGAACAATTAAATAGGTTTGTAGTGAGGACTTTAGTCCGCATCTTTCATCACAGGAATGAAGTCCTCACTACGAACCTTATAAAGAACCTGATAGTTAATAGGGAACAGAATAGAAATGAAAGATGAATGTTTTGGAATTGTCCCAATCTTTGGAAAAGAAGCCGACCGTTTGTTTTTGTTGATTCAACATCAAGCAGGACATTGGGCGTTTCCTAAAGGTCACGCGAATCCGGGGGAATCTCCAGCGGAAACGGCTAGGCGAGAATTTGCGGAGGAAACTGGGATATCGGATTTTGAAATGCTGGATGAACCGAGTTTTACGGAACATTACTCTTTTGTGAAGGATGGCGAGCAAATTGACAAAGCTGTGACTTATTTTTTAGGCTTTGTTAGTTCGATGGATGTGGTTTTGCAAGTGGAGGAAGTTCAAAATCATGCTTGGGTTTCTGCTGAGGAAGCTGTTAAGTTAATTACTTTTGATGCGAACCGCCTTATGTTCGGGGAGGTTCAGGCATTTTTAGATGGGAGATAAGAGTCGGGGGGATTTACATTTAATTTTTGGGGCGATGCTCGGAGCAACGTCCCACAAGAGTTTGATTAATTTTTCACACACAATTTAAGTGTAGAACAGTTTATCAGTTCTGTTCTGGTTTCTGATGCCGATCGCTCTTATTGAAATGTTCGATGGCTCTTATTGACTGTAGATATTTTGAAGTGCGATCGCTCGTCCAACCAGTTATTGTATCAAATAATGAAATCTTAGTCAAGACTAATTATTTATCAATAAAATTCGTATCAGTTATACTCTGCCTCGCGCCCTATTTTGCTGACAAGTTGAGATTTTTTTACCAAGATTTCTGGTAAAATTTGATACTAACAATAGGGATTTAAAGGTATACATATGTCTGAGCAAAATGAAATTGCGGTGTCTGAGACTTTGACACCCGAAGAGCAAGCGGTTTGGGATGCGAAGGCGAAAGTTCGGGTATTGCTGAATTTGTGGGATTTGGGCGGCGGTCAGATTCCGGTTAAAAAGGGGGATTTGACTAAGCGGATTGTGCGTACTAATGAGACGAGTGTGAAATATCAGGGTGTGCTCGGCGAGTTGCAGGAATCTGGGGCGATCGAGTATTCGCTGGTAAATCGGGTGACGCGGGTGGAGTTGAGCGCGAAGGGGAAAGAGGTTTTAGCGCAGGGCTTGAAAAGTCGGGATTCTCTGTTTGAGTTTGATGGTTCTCAAATCGGTACTCGGCTGGGAAATGCTCTGCTGAAGTGGATTCGGCATCAGGATGGTGCGGCGGCTGTTGCTGTGGAGACGGGGAAGAAGGATGGAGGGGCGATCGCCTCCTATGACGATTTTAAGGCTGTGGCGATCGATGTGTACGACAGCTTGAACCGGGATTATAACTTAGACGATTTAGTGCCGATTTATCGGATGCGGCGGGCGATCGGGGAAAGGGTAGGGCGATCGGAGTTTAACGAGTGGCTGTTGGAAATGCAGGCTAATGATATTTTTCAGCTAATGGCAGGGGAAATCCCAGACATCACCCCAGATAAACGTGAAGACTCAATCATCATTCCTGGTGGTACATTGCGTTACTACGCCAAGCGCTTAAATCCATAAAATTGTTCTCAATCTTTTTGTAGTTCGTTACCTCACACCCGATAACCATGAACAATATACCAGTTTCCCCGATAGAAGCCCTGAATGCTGCAATTCAAAATCACAATCCATTTAGCAAAGCTGGCATTGTCAAAGAGCAAGATGTTTGGGGGAAAGGATTCCCCGATCTTCCTACTCTAAATGCTCATGCTTCCGATGCAATTTTTCAGGCAGTTGAAAAAGTAAAGACAAGTCAATCTAGTCAAGAAAAGGTGAGTTCACTGGTATTAACTGCTTCAATGGGAGTGGGTAAAAGCCACATTTTGAATCGTACTCGCCAGAGGCTAGAAAGCAATGGTAATGCTTTATTCGTTTATGCGAGTGTTAATAATTACACAGACTTGAACTTTATCAAATACCAATTTCAGCAAACTTTAGTTAACAGTTTAAGTCGAATAAGTAGCCAAGGTGTCATGCAATGCCAGGAAATAGCAGCAGCAATGGCTAACGAATGTTTCAAAGCTATTAATCCTGCTACACCAAATCTTTCTCCTCAAAAACTACTCGATCAATTTGATCAAGTATGTGCTAGTTGGGCTACTAAAAATAAAAATTACATGAAAGCCCTAACTAAGCAATTCCTTAGGATAAGATCAAATGTAGACCCTTATATTCTTCGAGCTGTTTTGTGGACATTATCAGAAACTGAAACACCTTTTGCTATCAAATGGTTGTCTGGTGAAGAGTTAGATAAATCTAAAGCTGAGGAACTAGGATTGCCGACTAATTCCGGCAAGACTAATCAGGATAGAGAAGTAGAATCTCTTAACAATGTCCAGAAAATTTTAAATTTGGTGAGTTACTACCGTCCTGTAATCATTTGTTTTGATGAAATAGATGTAAATACAAGCTGTAGAGATGATGGCTTGACAACACCGCAGGTAATTGCTGATCTAGTTAAGCGTTTGTACGATACTCTCGAACACTCCGATCTCGGTCAAGGTTTGGTTATTATCACAGTAATGGCACCAGATACGTGGATAACAGTTAACTTGATGCCTACCAGTATACTTGAGCGAGTTTCAACATACACGCAGCGAAAACCAATCGATTTAAAATACTTGAATGGCGATTCTTTAGTTGATTTAGTCAAATTATGGTTGCAAGATTTTTATCAGGTCAGAAACTTAAATCCTCCTCATCCGGTCTACCCATTTGAGGAAAGTCAACTGAGAGAATATGGCAGAGGTAAGCCAACTGTACGCGAAGCTTTGACATGGTGTGCGGAGAATTTTAAAGTTTTTATGCCTCCAATGCCTGAACTTCCAGAAGATCCTGTTGAGCGGTTTGAGTTGGCTTGAACCAAAGAACTTGAGGCAGACATCCGAGAGGATATGGAGGATAATTCCACAATTGCTAAGGCTATTTACTTTGGCTTTGAAACCTTGAAAGGTCAGACGGTGGACAAGGTAACAATTGATGATATTACCGCAGAGATTAAGCCAAAGGCAAAAAATGCGGGTTGGATTGGATTCAAGATAATTGGTACCGAAAACGGAAGAGCTATCAAGATTGGTGTTGCAATTATCCAATCTTCTCAATCTGAATTAGTTGCTGCATTAAAGCGCTTAATTGATTATCAAACCTTTGATTTGACGCGCGGTTGTTTAGTGCGTTCCCAATCCAAAATAGAAAATATCAAGAAAACTTCTAAAGCCTACAAGCTACTAGAGGAACTCGTATCAGTAGAAAAAGGCGGTGAGGTCGTGTATTTGATTGAAGAGCAAATAAAACCGCTGATGGCTTTGCGTGCTGTTTGTAAAAAATGCCGGGATTACCATTTAACAGAAGACCAGATTTTTGATTTCATATCTCAGAAGCAGCTCGCTTTTGACAATCTTTTACTGCGGGAAATTTTGAGCGATCCGTCTGGTGAAATGCCTGCGGTTGACGATGATGATGAAAGCCTACTTTTAGAAGACATTTTTAACCCTCCCAGCATTGAAGATACTGATGATGCCGATCTCAACGACCTATTTAATTAAGCATGAGCAAATCTATTTTGCTTCAAACTGCTCTGGCTTTACCAAATCCAGATATTGAGGCTTTAATCCAAGGACGAATGATTGCAGCTATGCCTCGGATTTTTCTGAATCCGGGGCGGACATTTGCTTTGTATCCAGCCAATTTGTCGGTTGATTTGCTATCTGGCGATCGACATTATCGATCGCATTTTTTACCCGCTGCTCAAAAGGCACTTGCTCAGTTAAATTCAGATCGAGTTTCGATCAAAGCTTGGGCTAGGTGCGAATTGTGCCAAATGGTGAATGAGCCGGAATCATTAGAGGCTTTGTCGCGGTTAACCATTTGGAAAACAGAGGCATTACAGCAAATTATCCAGCAGCGTCCTTTTATTTTTGTAGCTTACCTGCGGGTTTATTTGCTACCTCAGCCGCTGGAAATGCCAGTGCATCCCAGCGGCAATTTTGTCTCTTTGCCAAAATCCCTAAATGTTACTGATTCAACGCCAGTGTTGAGCGAGTCTATCTTTGCCAAACGCCGTCAAAAGCTGGAAAAACTAGAGCCTCCCGATTATCCAGAATTGGAAGAGTTGCAAAGTGCATTAGTGCATTTATCCACCACCAACCCAAAAGCCAAACAACTAGACGCAGAAATCAAAATATTTCTAGGTTGGAGTAGCGATAAGCCTGTAAAACCAATCAAACCGGATTTATCTTGGATAAATACCATAGCAGCTTTGGGAAATCGCACCAAAGAACTAGATACAGACAGAAGCAACTATCAAGCAGGAACAGACTTTGAAATTGTAGTGCGCGATAGCCTTGAGTTTTTGGGATTTACCATAGATTATGCTCACAGAGGTGGTGCTGGCGGCTTAGATTTATTCTGCTCAAAACCTTATCCTCTGGTTGGTGAGTGCAAAGCGGGTAAAAAAATCCCTAACGATACAGCAGTTCAATTGCTGAATTTAGGAACCCTACGCCTGAGAGATCCAGCATTACTCAGAAGAGTAACTAAGTTGATTATTGGCCCGGGCGAACCTACTTCTCAACTTAAGGATGCAGCTCAATTACACGGTATGGCTATTATGAACCCTGAGACGCTTGAAAAATTGGTTAAACTTCAAAGCAACTATCCTAACTCGGTGGACTTATTTAAACTGAAAGAATACTTAAAACCGGGACAATCTGATGATGAAGTTGCTAAATATATTGAGCAAGTTGAACAAGAAATTAAAGTGCGATCGCACGTTCTTTCTATTCTTAAAAAGTATTTAGAAACTACAGGTTCTGAACAAGCAAGTGTCGATGCTCTTAGCGGTGCCTATTCAATGTCTAACCCACCCAAGAGGTTGTCCCGCGAAGAGTTGCACGAAATTTTAGTAGAACTTTCTTCTCCACTGACAGGTTATGCAGGGCGAATTAAAGGCGAGAATTTAGGGCGCGATCGCTTTTATTTCCTGCGCGACTTGCTGCTGGATGATTGAGGCATAATCGAGGCGAGTGCCACTATTTCAATTCCTTAAACAGTATCAGAATCTACTCCCAACTCCCGCAACTTAGCCGCCAATCTTTCAGCGCGTTGACGTTCGATTACAGCTTCCTGTTCGAGTTGCTGCAATCGAGCTTGTTCTGCTTTCACTAACTCCTCAACCAATGGCGGATTCAGTATTTCGTCCACCAACAAAACCAAATCTGGAAATAGTACAGATTCGATTTGTTGCCCCGGCAAATAATCATTCTGTTCGTAAATATCGTCGTCTTCTGGAAATGCTAAAACCCGCAGCTTTCCCTTATTCTGCTTCGGATCGGCTATCCAATATTCCGGCACATCAGCTAAGTTGTACTCCGCTCGTTTAATTATGTAATATTCAGGGCGATTTTCGCTCACCACTTCTATCACTAACAGCGGCTTTTCATCAAAATCGAGGATGCCTGCACCGGGCCTAGCAGCAGCTTGTTCCAAAAGACTTTGAGTGCAGACAACTACATCAGGAATTCGAGACTTATTTTCATTGGTTCTGACTCCTAGACCAGTTTTTACTACTAAGTCGAGATTGTGCGTGGCTAGGTAACGCTGGATTTTGTAAACTAAATATTCGCAAATTTTGATGTGTAGAACTGTTGCTGTTGGCATTGGTATTAATTTGCCTTTGTACAGTTCATATTTTACATCAGATTCTCCTTGATAAACTCGGTATTCTTCAAAAGTTAATGTGGGTGAATTATCAACTGGCTGTTCTGTTAAAACTGGCGGAATTGATTCAAACCTATGTTTTGCTAAGAGTTTGCCTTTATACAGTTCATATTGTACATCAGGTTCACCTTGATAAACTCGGTACTCTTCAAAAGTTAATGTGGGTGAATCATCAACTTGATTTTCTTCATTAACTGGCACAATAGGTTCAGACATATCTTTGTGACCTCAGCGAGTATTTCTGATTATTTTAAATTTAAACGACAGTATCAGGATCTACTCCCAATTCCCGCAACCTCGCTGCTAATCTTTCAGCGAGTTGACTCTGCTGCTCAGCGCGTTGACTCTGCTGCTCAGCGCGTTGACTCTGCTGCTCAGCGAGTTGACGCTGCTCCTCAGCCCGTTGACGTTCGATTACGGCTTGTTGCTGTGATTCCTGCAACTGAGCTCGTTCTGCCTTCACTAACTCGTCTACCAATGGTGGATTCAGTATTTCATCCACCGATAAAACGAAATCTGGAAATACTACAGATATAATTTCCTCACCCGGCAAGAAATCTGTGTAAGTGTAACCATCTTCACCTTCAGTCAATGCAAAAAGCCTAATTTTTTGCTTGCCAAGTTTAGGGTCAACAATGCAATATTCTGGTACGTTAGCTTGTTCGTACTCTCCCCGTTTGATCACATAATCTGCCCGCCGATCTTGGCTGACTACTTCTATCACTAATAACGGCTTTTCATCAAAATCGAGGATGCCTGCACCGGGCCTAGCAGCAGCTTGTTCTAAAAGACTTTGAGTGCAGACGACTACATCGGGAATCCGGGATTTATTTTCATCTGTTCTCACTCCTAAGCTAGTTTTCACTACTAAGTCGAAATTGCGATCGGCTATGTAATGCTGCAATTTGTAAACTAAATATTCGGAAATCTTGATGTGTAAAACTGTGGCTGCTGGCATCGGGATTAATTTGCCTTTGTACAGTTCATATTGTACATCTATATCTCCTTGATAAACTCGGTATTCTTCAAAGGTTAAAGTTGGGGAAGTATCTGTTTGCTTTTCTTCTAAAATTGGGGCGATCGATTGAGACATAGGTTTTGGTATGAGCTTACTTTTATATAGTTACTATTGTAGATCGGATTACCATTGGGGCGATCGCCTCAACAAGGTCGTAGCAGCCTCGCTGTCGAGTGGTTTAGAGAAAAAGTACCCTTGACCGTACTCGCAGCCGATCGCCCGCAGTTGAGCCAATTGCACGGCGGTTTCGACACCTTCTGCGACTACCTCCATCCCCAAACTGCGCGCTAGCATGACGATCGCCCGCACGATTTCCAAATTCTCGCCCGCGGCGCCGATGCGACTGACAAAAGAGCGATCGACCTTCAAAATATTAATCGGGAATTTGTGCAAATAACTCAGAGACGAATAACCAGTACCGAAATCATCAATGCACAGCGCGATTCCCAACTCCCTCAACTGCGAAAGCATCGCCGTTGCAGCTTCCCCATCTTCCATCACCACAGTCTCAGTAATCTCCAACTTCAAACAGCGAGCATCTACACCAGTTTCCTGCAAAACTTGCTTGATTTGGTCGATCGACTCCGGCTCGGAAAACTGCCTCCCCGAAAGATTCACTGCTACTGTCAGCCGGGAATTTCCCACAGGCAAATTCAAACTCTGCCACTGAATAATTTGGCGGCAGCTTTCGTTCAAAACCCACAAACCCAAAGGCATAATTAACCCAGTTTCCTCCGCCATCGCAATAAATTCCATCGGGGAAACCAAACCGCGTTCCGGGTGCAGCCAGCGCACCAGCGCCTCAAATCCGATAACCGAGCCGCTTTTCAAACAAACGATCGGCTGATAATAAACAGTAAAAGGACATTCCAATTTAGGAGGAGCAAATTGTGATTTCGCACGCTCCAACTTCCAGTCTATTTCGCACAACGGCGAGTTTTCCCCCGCCTCCCCACCTGGGAAATCCACAATCGAATATGTCAAATTCAGTTCATCAATCGACTGCCGCAAATCGTGTTCCAAGTGCATCAAAGCCACAGCCCGAGTGTGCATTGCACTCGTAAACACTTCGTAGCGAGCTTTACCGAGAGCTTTTGCCCGGTACATGGCAATATCAGCATCGCGCAAAATATCTCCAGGCCACTGATATTTGTCGGTACTCATAGCAATGCCGATGCTAGCAGTAATTAAAACTTTATGACCTTCTAAATACAGCGGTCGTTCGATCGCCTTCAGAATTCCCTTTGCTTGGGCGATCGCTTCATCCACACCTTGAATTTCCTCCAGCAAAATCACAAACTCATCTCCCCCGAGACGAGCCGCCGTATCTCCGGGGCGCAAACAAGTCAAGAGACGGCGAGCCACGGCCACCAACAGCCGATCGCCCGTGCGGTGTCCCTGACTGTCATTAATCACCTTAAACCTGTCCAAATCGAGAAACAGCACCGCAAATTGATAGTTGGGATGCCGTTGGACGCGAGCAAAAGCTTGGCCCAACCTGTCAGTCAACAAAGCGCGGTTCGGCAACTCCGTCAGCGCGTCGTGCAAAGCATCGTGCAACAATTGGTCTTCAGCCACCTTGCGCTCAGTCACATCGTGACAGTTGACGACAATTCCCCGCACCGAAGGTTCCAAGAGCAAATTCGTCGCCACCGCTTCCAACACGCACCAGAAACCGTCCTTGTGCCGCACTCGGTATTCTGCCAATCCCAGCCCTACTCTCGGCATTTCGATGACACCTTTGAACACTTGATCCACCATCGGCAATTCATCGGGGTGAATCAACTCAAACACAGACCGGCCGAGGACTTCCGCCGTCGGGTAGCCCAAAATCCGCTCGGCGGAAGGAGAGACATAGCGGCAAAAGCCTTTCTCGTCGAGAATTACAATAATGTCTCTGGCATTTTCAATCAGCGATCGAAAACGCTTTTCGCTTTCCCGCAGTTCTTGTTCCGTGCGCTTGCGATCGGTAATGTCGGTATTCATGTAAATCAGACCGACAATTTTCCCTGTAGGGTCTTTAATAGCATCGGCCCGCAGCAGCACTTGCAAAATTTTGCCGCTTTTTGTGCGGTTGGTAATTTCACCAGACCAAGAATAACCGCGGGCTATCGTATCGAGAACTTCCCTGGCGACTGCGGGGTCAGCAAAAATTGCCGGTATACCTCCAGCGAGTTTAAATTCCTCTGCGGTGTCCCATTCAAATAGCTGAGAAAACGCTGGATTTTGATAGATGTGAGTGCCCGAAACATCGCTGATGCCGATCGCGTCGCTCGAACTTTCCACCGCCTTGCGAGTCAGCACCAAAGCTTCTTCTGCCCGCTTGCGCTCGGTAATATCAATCCCTACCAGACAAGCTGCATTGCCCCGATCGTACTTTTGAGCCACAATCAAATAATGTCCCGCCGACTCTGTGCCCTCAGTTTTCACCTTAGCGCTGAGTTCTTTAACCGCTTCCGTAGCGTCGCCGGCAAAAAAATCCACCACAAAAGAGTAAAAATCCAAGCTAGCGCCCAGAAAACCAATATCCTGGCCGACAAAGGCCGACGGCGACAAACCGTGCAGTTTAGCTAAGTGGTGGTTGACGCCCAAATAGCGCAAATCCGAGCTAATCCAAGATACTATGCCCGGAACTGCTTCCAAAATCGTTTGCAGTTGGTCGTTTGCTTGCTGCAAAGCTTCCTGGACTTCGATGCGCTCGGATAAGTCGGACTGAGTTCCGACGAAGTGAGTCAAATTACCGCTGTCGTCTCGCAGGGGAGATAGGGACAATTTGTTCCAAAAAGGAGTGCCGTCTTTGCGATAATTTTTGATTGTCACCTGCAATGCTATGCCTTCGCGCAAGGCTTCGCGGATCTTAGCTACTGTAGTTCGATCGGTATCCGGGCCTTGCAAAAATCGGCAGTTGCGCCCCAAGATTTCACCGGCGCAGTAGCCTGTGATCCTTTCAAAGGCCCGATTGCAATAAATTATGGGACTGTCGGGCGCATTGGCGTCAACAATGACAATCCCGGTGGTAGTAGCAGCCAAAGCTCGATCGCGCAGCCACAGTGCTTCTGAGCCCGTATCGCGATCGGCTGCGTCCCCCACTTCATCTAAATTATAAATTGACTGGTTATCCCGATTTCCCATCAGCCAAACTTTCAAGCAAACCTTTGCAATTTCCTAGTTGCTTCTTACTTTAACGTTTTTCAGGACTAGCGAACGTAGATTGCATCTTTGCCTTTAACTAAGCGGGATTTCACGTTAGTTGTTAGTTGTATTTTCTGCGCTTGCTGTGTCGGTATTTACACAAAGCGCATCTTCACTGTCACAGTAAAAAACCCTCATTTCCTCTCCCCCTCTCCCCCTCTCCCCCTCTCCCCGCACTCCGTCAATCAGGATGTGCAGCAGCTTATTTACCAGGAGTCTCAGATTGACCGGGTGTAATATTAATCAGGGGTAGAGCCCCGTTGCTCCCCATTACTGTCGGAAACTGACCGTTCCATTTTTCGATCGATTGCTGCTGTAAAATTTCGGGAGTTAAAGTTTGTCGCTGCAACCGTTGAGCTTCAGCTTGCTATGAGATCCCGGTTAATTTGCGCCGGAGCATCCGGGCTTGCTTTTTTAACTGTAAATTCTGCTTGTTTGGCTTCTTGTTCTGCTATCTTTTTGGCTTCTATCGCTTTACTCAATTCAGGAGAAAAGCCAAAGTTCACCAAGGATACATCTCTAACTATCACTCCGTAAGGCGCTCAGCGATTTTTGAGAAATTTGTCAATTTCTGTTTTAAGTTCTGTGCGTTGAGTAATAATTTCTTCTGCTGTTTTTTGAGAAGTTGCTGCTTTGATAACTTCGGAAATTGCCGGAGTGAGAATGCTATTGACAATTTGTTCTTCGTCTCCTACTTGCTGGAAAAATTGGTTGGTTGTGGCTGGATATATGTTCCAGTTAATTGCCAAGTCTGTACTAATTTTTTGCTAGTCTTTGGATGCTGCATCTGCTTTGATGTCTGTTTTTTGGACTCGGACGCGAGCGGGTTTTAACAGAAGTGACGATCGGAAAAATTGGGTGGATGCCTTCATCTAAAATTGCGTTATCTACTTTGCCAAATCGCATAATTACGCCGCGTTCCCCGGCGCCGACTATGGCAAAAGGTTTTAAAATTAAGGTGGCAATGATGAAGACGATGCCACCAAGGATGTAGGGAGTTAGGTTGTACCGAACACTTTGCATGGTTCTCCTATGTTAATTCCGCGTTGATTTGTGTTGCGGGATGTTAGTTTTGATCGAGTCTTATCTAAGATAATAAATTCATGTTAATGGTGCAAGATTTCATAAAGTCAGTGATTTATGTTCATACAAGTCATATAATTTTGAGGTTGGCAGAGGGTCTGAACTGCAAAAGGTATACAATTCCGGTTAGATTGGCGATCGCCCATGAACGAGCCCACTTGTACCAGACCCAGATGATAGATGAATAATTGTTTCAATATCTAGACAAATGGCATATTTTTAGATAGGGAATTGAAGAACAAAGATCGATCGCTCTTTCTACAAGCTATAGGATGGCGAGCCCAGCTCAAAAGCTTTTCAGAAAGCTAAAAAATCAGGATAAAACAGGTATTTTTTGTGAATTATTAGAGAAAAATTGCAGGTGGGCGCAGGTGAAACCTTTGCCGGTTGGTGCAAGCACCAGTGCAAGATACCATTTAAATCGCATTGAGGTACACACTCTATTTGTATAACAACCGCCGTGGCGGTTAGAACGTTTTTAATTACTGAACTGCTTTTCGTCCTTCTTCCTTCTTCCCTCTTCCCTCTTCCCTCTTCCCTCTTCCCTCTTCCCTCTTCCTTCTTCCTTCTTCCTTCTTCGGTTAACTGTCACGCTGGGACTTACCCTACCCTCCAGAGTATAAAAAAAAGACTCCTTGGGCAAGTTTTGAATTTATAGCGACAAATGTTAAAAATTAGAATTTTAAAATGGCAAAAAATAAGCTAAGGTTAGATGAGAACGGTTGAATAAAGGTATCTAATGTTGCAGCGACACCCTTGGCCGCAGACAATTGAAGAGGCGATCGTCATTCAAGATGTTCTCCGGTCAGAGGTAATTACCGAAAATCAACTGGACACAGTTCGGTACGTCGCAGGCGTAGATGTCGGCTACGACAGCGCAGAAAGCCTATCGCGGGCCGCTGTAACAGTTTTGAGCTTTCCAGACTTGCAATTACAGCAGCAGTCTGTGGTTCGCAGTCCTACAGCTTTTCCTTACGTTCCCGGTTTCCTGTCTTTTCGAGAAGTGCCGGCAGTCCTCGACGCTTTACAAAATATCAGTTTGAGACCAGACTTGATATTGTGCGACGGTCAAGGACTAGCTCACCCCCGCAGGTTCGGCCTGGCCTGCCATTTGGGAGTTTTGACAGGAATTGCGACGATCGGAGTTGCCAAAACTAGATTTATCGGAGAACATTCAGAAGTAGGATTCGAGAGGGGCAGTTGGCAGCCCTTGCTGCACGAGGGATCGACGGTAGGCGCAGCTTTAAGGACGCAAACAGGGATAAAACCGATTTATGTATCGATCGGTCATAGGGTAAACTTGATAAAGGCGATCGAGTACGTCCTGCACTGCGCCCCGAGATATCGCTTGCCAGAAACAACTCGATCGGCAGACCAACTAACATCGGGATAACTGACCCGCCCGGAAGGCATCAAAAAAATAAAAAGTCAAAAGACAAAAAAGCATCCCTCTTTGGACTTTGAATTTTAGAAGTGTCGCCGCCCAGTCGAAAAATGCTCTGAGTGTATCGCCAATCAGCTTTCGGTTCCATCCTTCCAGCGAACTAAAGAATGACTATACCTGAGAAAGAGGTATAAAAGTTGGGGGATTTCTAGAATGATTGAAAGACAGTAATCAGCTTAAACATTGGCGGCTCGAACAACAGTACCCCGGGTGTGAACTATGTTTAGTTCACATTTGTAAATGATGAAACAGTCATCCTGCGACTTAAACTCAAAGTTTACATTCGTCAGATGACGTTTCATAATTTACCGTCTGACCTCTCACCGCTGGCTGGGAGTCCCAACTACGGTGGGAGGTGGAGGCGGGATCGATCGAAAAAATCAGCAAACAAACAAGGAGACAGTCATGGCTGAGAAAAGCAAACGCGGATTCGCATCTATGGACGCAGAAAAACAGCGTGCAATTGCTAGCAAAGGCGGAAAAGCTGCACACGCGAAAGGAACTGCCCACGAATTTACTTCGGAAGAAGCCAGAGAAGCTGGTCAAAAAGGTGGCGAAGCTGTCAGCAGAAATCGGGAACACATGGCTCAAATTGGTCGCGAAGGCGGCCGGAAAAGCCGCAAAAGCGAAGCTTAATTGAGTCTGTGACAATTTCAACACAGTGACTGAAATATCGTCACTGTGCGATTCTTAAGAAGTTATGAAGCTGTCTTGAGGGTCAACAAGTTTGCGGGCTAGACAAGGCAAGCAAACACCAGTCTGTCTCTCAATAAAAGCCAATCCGATCGCAAAAAGCCCCGAAATCGGGGCTTTTTTGTTTGTGAGACGAAATATTTGGTTAACTAAGGATCGTGAATTAAATAATTTACACATATTTGTGGGACGGGCTCTCCCGCCCATCCCACAAGAACAATAAAAATTGTAAGTTATTTAATTCTCATTCCTAATATAGTTGGCGATCGCACTTTTTGACCTCAGAAACCCCATTTCTTTGTAGATTTCTCGTTACCAAACCCAAAACTCCCAGAAACCCGGTTTCTTTGTAGATTTCTCGTTACCAAACCCAAAACTCTTAGAAACCGGGTTTCTTGGCCCAAGCGCGTGGGCCCGGAAACTGTCCGAAGTCTTGATATAAATAAGTAAGATTTTTATATTTTTCAGGAAACAATAGAATCATGACAAACCAGCTCAATTTAACATGGACAGAGGCTGGGGTGCGTCAAACTCAGACGATTCAAAACGGACAGCCAAGCAAAAACCCGCCAAGCGTAAGACTCGGACGCGACCCAGCGCAGTGCGATATAGTATTTTCGGATTCCAGCGTATCGGGGTTGCACGTCGAAATATTTTTTAATCAAGAATTGCAGGAGTATGCAGTGCGGAATTTGCGCGCCAGCAATCCGCCCCTGGTAGACGGAAAAATTGTCGCCTCGGGCGAAGCAATATTGAAATCCGACAGCCGCATCCATTTAGGCCAAGTGGAAATCGAGGTGAATGTAACTGAGGTGCACTTAGCCGCGCCGCTGACAGTTTTGCTTGGGGCGCCTCCGGTTCAAATTTCTTCCCCGCCGACGCAGCCTTCCACCTACGGTTTGCAGTGTCCCAAGTGCAGCCGCGTTTCGCCTTACGCGCAGTTGAGTGCGGGGTGTCCGTGGTGCGGTACTTCTTTGGCGGCGGCGGCGAGTGTGGTGCTCTCGGAGTGAGGGGAGAGAAAAAGCCAAAATGGGCCGATCGCTCTTTTGTTCGATCGCGCGATCGCCAATGCTAGGATCTTGCTGGCAACGACACCTAATTTTCACTTCCTGACACTTTTGGGACTGCATTCAATCGAAAATCTCAAATATCAGGGGCGAAATAACGAGAAATCTACAGATATTCTGGGTTTATAGCCCCCATGCACCTAAAACTATTAAAGTTTTTGAGATAAGCCCCGAGATCAAATCACATCTCTCAAATTCAAAAATCTTTTTTCGCAGAAAGCTCAAAGCCGACTGCTAATGTTAAAAAAATAATAATGAATCCTCAACCCTTGCACCTGCGACTTACCTGGAAAGATACAGCTACGGGGGATTGTCGCTCCCCGATACTCGAATTGCCCATCGCTTTGGGACGTATTTTTGAAGCTATGCCCGCCACCATCAACGGTGAGCGAGTTTCTCGAATTCCCCTCAAAAGCAGTCAAGTGTCTCGGTTTCACGCTGTGATTGCAACCGTTGGCGACAGTATCGCAGTTACTGACACTGGCAGCCGCAACGGTACTTTTGTCAACGGCACCCGCCAAACCCGGTGCGTGCTGGCAAATGGCGATATGCTGCAAATCGGGCCCTACAAGATAGCCATTTCATTTACTGTTAATTCCACAGAAACCCAGTCTGTCAATTCTCACATTTTCTTTAACCCGCAGACCAATAGGCCAGACCCCGCGTTGGGGCCGCAAACGGTGTCGCCGCTGCCTCAAACACCTAGTAAAGGAGAATTTCCGCCGATCGCATTTTTGCAGGCAAATCAAGTCACAATGCGATCGATCCAATCTATGGGACTCCCGGTTGAAGAAATTGATTGGGCTGCTGTTGGTGGCGGTTTGGGCAGCTTGATTTGGGTGGATTTGCTGAGAATTTGCGGTGTGAAGGTCGATCGAATTGCAGTTTTGGCCATGGAAGAGCAACCTTACGCCCGTTACCGTCGGTTGTGCCTGAATTCTCAAATTCCGCTCCGGGAACGGCTGCGATCGAATTCTGACTCGTGTCCAGACAACATTTGGGGCTGGCCTCCCTATGCTGTGCGGGAAGCTTGGCAGGAATTGCGGAAAGGGCGGTTGATGGTGTCGCTGAAGTTGATGTGGCAGGTGTTTGCGGAACCGACTTTTGCCGAAACTTATACGCCGCGCGCCGGAAATGTGTTTGATTCGATTGATAGGGAAACTGCGCGTATCGGGTGGAATCAGATGTTTCGCTACGGGAGAGTGCGGGCGATTCGGAAAACAGATGACGGCAGGTACGCGATCGCTTATTCTCGATCGAATGCCAACGAGCGCGATCGTGCTTTTTTAATCGCCAAATACGTACACTTAGCCACCGGCTATCCCGCGATTCAATTTTTGCCCGACTTGCAAGAATACCGCGAAAAAACCCAGGATTTTGAGTCGGTTGTCAACGCTTACGAAAGCCACGACGGCGTTTACGAAAAGTTGGAAGCCCGGGGCGGCAGCGTGTTAATTCGAGGGCGGGGAATAGTCGCTTCGCGGGTGGTGCAGCGGATTTATGAAGCGCGACAGCGAAATGCCAACATTCAAGTATTGCATTTGATGCGATCGGCCAAACCTCAAGGTAACAAATTTAACCTCGCCGTGCGACAAGTCGAAAATCACTATGAATTTCAACCTTTCAACTGGCCCAAAGCCTGTTGGGGCGGCGAACTCCGCGTACTTTTGGAAAAAGCCAAACCCGAATTTCGCCCGCAGTTTCTCGGAGACTGGGGCGGCACTACCACAGCCAATCGCAGCGACTGGCGGCGCATTGTCAAAGAAGGTTTAAGTCAAGGATGGTATCAAATTACCTTCGGCGAAGTCGAGCGAGTCGAGCGCGACAGTCAAAACCGCACCGTGACTTACATTCGGGAGAAGGATCTCAAGGGGCAAATTAAGTTAGAAGCTGATTTTATTATTGACGCGACGGGTTTGGACGCTAAGGTAAAAACCAGTCCCCTGCTAGAGGATTTGGTAGTTCAATACAATCTTCCCCTCAACAATTTGGGGCGTTTGAGCGTTAACAACGATTTTGAAGTCCCCGAATTACGCAACGCCTCCCCCAACAACCCAGAAGGGCGGGTGTACGCAGCGGGCGCGATTACTTTGGGCGGCCCTTACGCGCCCGTAGACAGCTTTTTGGGCTTGCAATACGCCGCCCTGCGTTCCGTTGAAAGTCTGGCAGCTAACGGAGCTCCGGGTGTTGGGAAATTGAGCGTTTGGCGATCGTTCGTGCAGTGGTTAAAGTGGATTTTAAATAAATCTCCCGGCTAAATTGAAGAAGAAGGAAGAAGGAAGAAGTAAGAAGGAAGAAGGAAGAAGGAAAGAGCGATAAAATTAGTTCGTAGTGAGGACTTTAGTCCTCAAACTCTTATAACATCTCCTTCAATTTAAAATCCCCAATTTTAATCCCAAATCGAAGGCGCTTCGCATTCAATCTCAAATCCCCAATCTAAAATCCAAAATCCCAAATCTAAAATCGAATGACCCCCACCTTATTCGGCCGCTGGCAAACTCGGTTACTGCTATTTGCAACCATCGGCGTTTTAGTAACCCTGCCATTTTTTTTAGGTTTAATCACCTCCACATCGGGCGCAATTTTTTTCTTAATTTTAGGCTATGCAGCCATTTTTGGCATCGGCTGGGATGTCTTATATATCTACATCCAGCAATTTCGCTGGGATCGAGATTGGCCCGGCGCATTTCAATTGATCGCCGGCATTTGGGAAGCACTTTTTGTGTTATTTTTAATCAAAACTATCGGTTTGCCCGGAATACCGCGAGAAGATTTTGATTTAGGAGCTTTTGCCTTGCATTACAGTTTAGTGTGGCTGGCTATTTATCTAGCATCGCAAACGCTGATGCGAATTTTATTTCCCTACTGGCGTTTCCGAGGCGGCCAATGGTTGTAAAAATATTGTGTGATTTTTGTGATGCTTGTAGGAACTGGTTTTACAAACAATCTGTGTCTAAGACCAATAATCTCATCAACCCGCCCCGGCCAATTATCAATTCCCCATTCCCGATTCCCAATGCCCAATTCCCAATGCCCAATTCCCTGTATATTCTCATTTTTTTCCGGTTCGGGATTCCTTGACCTCGGTTTTGAATTAAATGGGTTTCATGTAGTCTATGTCAATGAAATTTTCTCACCTTTCATGCAAGCATACCGTTATTCTCGCCAGTGTCTGAATTTACCGCTACCAGAATACGGACACTGCGAAGGAGAAGCAGCAGATGTAACTCGGCTTGTAGAAGGAAAACCAGCTTCTCGCCTGCGGGAATTGATGCAAGATGCCCGCCAGCATCACGATATTATTGGATTTATTGCCGGGCCACCTTGTCCCGACTTTTCAATAGGTGGCAAAAACCGAGGTGGGGAAGGAGATAAAGGCAAACTTTCAGCTTCCTACATAGAATTGATTTGTCAGCAGCAGCCGGATTTCTTTTTGTTTGAAAATGTCAAAGGTTTGTGGAGAACTAAAAAACATAAAGCTTTTTACGACGAACTCAAGCTTAAGTTGGCTGATGCGGGATATGTTTTTGTGGAACGTTTAATAAATGCGATCGAATATGGAGTACCGCAGGATAGAGATAGAATTATCTTAATCGGTTTCCACAAACATCTTGTCAAAGATAGGGGCATTTGTTTAGATAAAAACAGCCAAATGTTGCCTCAAGGTTTATTTCCTTGGTCGAGTCAGATATTATATCCCAAATCGGAAGTTTTTTCTAATCCTTGGCCTGAGACTGATGCGTTTGCCTGCGATAGTTGGTTGCCTTGCCCCGATGGCATTTCCAAAGAGTTAACAGTACAGTTTTGGTTCCAAAAAAATGATGTTGTAAACCATCCCAATTCCGAACATTATTTTCAGCCGAGAGCGGGGATTAAAAGGTTTGCTGCTGTCGATGAGGGAGATGATTCTAAAAAATCTTACAAGCGTTTGCACCGCTGGCGTTATTCCCCAACTGCTTGTTACGGCAATAATGAAGTTCACTTACACCCTTACAAAGTTCGCAGGCTTTCTGTTGCAGAAACCCTGGCAGTTCAGTCTTTGCCAAAAGAGTTTGCCCTGCCCGCAAATATGACATTAACTAATATGTTTAAAACCGTGGGAAATGGAGTTCCTTATCTGGCGGCACAAGCTATTGCTAAAACTATTTTATATTTTTTAGATAATAGTTTTCAAGCGTCTCATATTCCCGAATTTTTGAAGAAGTCGGAAATCTAAAATTTATTACTATTTGTAGGGTGCGAAATGGGCACCTTAATACTATTTGTAGGGTGCGAAATGGGCACCTTACCGCTACCAATAAGGTGCGCATTGCGCACCCTACAATTCCTAAAGTTCCCAATTCCCAGACGTATCTTATTTAACGCAGAAGTGTTATAATAACTTGTTAAGGTTGAAAACCTAGATTTTTTATTTCCCTGCAATTCGCCATGACCGTTAAACCCCGCCGCTATCACATTACCACTTTCGGATGCCAGATGAATAAAGCCGACTCGGAACGGATGGCCGGCATTCTCGAAAATATGGGCTTTGAGTTCTCCGAAGACCCGAACGACGCTAGTTTGATTCTCTACAATACTTGCACGATTCGCGATAATGCTGAACAAAGAGTTTATTCTAATTTGGGAAGGCAGGCTCATCGCAAGCGCAAAGAACCTGGTTTAACTTTAGTTGTAGCTGGATGTGTGGCGCAGCAGGAAGGTGAGGCGCTGCTGCGGAGAGTGCCGGAATTGGATTTAGTAATGGGCCCGCAACACGCTAACCGACTTGAAGATTTGCTGGAAGAAGTTTTTCAGGGTAATCAAGTTGTGGCGACTGAAGCTGTGGAGATTATGGAGGATATTACTAAGCCTCGCCGCGATAGCAAGGTGACTGCTTGGGTGAATGTAATTTATGGTTGCAATGAACGCTGCACTTATTGTGTTGTGCCGAATGTTCGCGGGGTTGAACAGTCGCGAATGCCGGAGGCAATTCGGGCTGAAATGGAGGATTTGGGCCGGCAAGGTTACAAGGAGGTGACTTTGTTGGGGCAGAATATTGATGCTTACGGGCGCGATTTGCCGGGGACGAAACCGGATGGTAGCAACCTGCATACTTTGACTGATTTGCTTTATTTTGTGCAGGATGTTCCGGGAGTCGATCGCCTGCGTTTTGCTACTAGCCACCCTCGCTATTTTAATGAACGATTGATTAAGGCTTGTGCGGATTTGCCGCAGGTTTGCGAACATTTTCACGTGCCTTTTCAGTCTGGGGATAATGAGATTCTGAAGGCGATGTCTCGTGGTTACACTCAGGAGAAATACCTGCGAATTGTGGATATGATTCGCCGTTATATGCCGGATGCTTCGATTACGGCTGATGCGATTGTCGGGTTTCCTGGGGAGACGGAGGCGCAGTTTGAGAAGACTCTGAAGTTGATCGAAGATGTTGGTTTTGATTTGGTAAACACTGCTGCTTATTCGCCTCGCCCTGGTACGCCTGCTGCTTTGTGGGAAAATCAGTTGAGTGAGGAGGTGAAAGCCGATCGCCTGCAACGCATCAATCATGTCGTGACTACAACGGCTATGGATCGCTCGCAGCGCTATTTCGGGCGCACGGAGGAGGTTTTGGTGGAAGTCCAAAATCTCAAAGATCCAACTCAGGTGATGGGGCGCACTCGCGGCAATCGTCTCACATTTTTTAAGGGGGATATTGCACAATTGGCTGGTAAGATTGTGCGTGTTAAAATTACTGATATTCGCGCTTTTAGTTTGACTGGAGAAATGCTGTAAGAGTTTGGGTTGTATGGTGTGCCCCCAACCACCTTACCGTCCAGGTATGTTGTTGCGCTTGGGCGCTCTTATATATTATATAGTAGCGCCCCAGCGCAACAACGTGCCATAAGAGTGTAATTTCTGATAAAGATTGGTTTGTAGTGAGGACTTAAGTCCTCGGATGGATGCGGACTGAAGTCCTCACTACTAACATTGTTTGCGGGCGATCGACTGAACAGGATGTTAGGTTGCTGGCTGGCGGTCAAATTAGATTTGATTTTTATTAAGAAAAGAGAGTTAAAATCCATGACACAAAGTTCAGAATTCGACGCACAACAGTCAATTCCCCAAACAGATGCAGAAGGTGAATTGCCGCAGCCAAACGAACGCGGAGAGTACAAAAGAACATCTCACCGATATTGGGAAGCCACAAATTCAGGTAGTGCCCTGAAGGAAAGGATCGAGAGAATAAAACTCACGTCAAAGAAAAGTAGGCATTTAGAGTTGTAAATTAGCATTGTAATGATGC
>NZ_JAEQCI010000207.1:0-4994 GCF_020738565.1 Microcoleus sp. PH2017_12_PCY_D_A
ACGATCGAACCTATTTAATGGTTTTTAGGTTCGATCGTTCGGACTTTAGTCCTCTGATTTGATGCGGACTGAAGTCCAAACGATCGAACCTATTTAATGTTAAATTATACCCAATCTCAAATCTCAAATGGTTTAAGATGTACCGCCCAGGGCACCGTGAACTTGAGGATTGCCGCTGACAATCACTACGGTTTGCTTGATTCCGTCGATTCGCCAATGTCCCTCTGTTCTTTGAATCAAAGAGTGAAAATAGTTTCCTGCTGTATCCAGCCGATTTTCTCCCGATTCGCGACTGGGGTCAAGTCGATAAATTTGATATGCAGACTGACATTTGGCTGTATTGTGGTGAATAGTTACTTCATGATTCGTGCTGACGTGCAGCGTTCGCAAACCTGCAAGTCCCTCTACCCGCTGTTTTATATATTCTTCTGCGGTTATTCGTCTGGGAGTTTCACCCCGAAATTCCGAATAGTCGATATCAATTTCGTCGGCTAGGTGCGATCGCACTTTTTGCCAGTCTTTAGCATCCATCGCATTTGCAAATGCTCCGATCGCATCTATGACAGCAGCCCGGTCAACAATCCAACGGATTTCAGGTGGTTCGTACATAACAAATAAATTTTGTGAGTTGTATCGCAGAAGGAAGAAATACTAATTTTCGACTTCCAATCCCCCATGCCCGATGCCCTGTTTGGCCGATTCCCTAATTTTATCCTTTCACCCCGGCGGCCGCTTCTGTCGGCACAATGTATTTTTGCAACAGCAAAAACAGTCCTAAAACTGGAACGATCGAAATAATTGAACCCGCCGCCACCAAACGCCAATCCAAAGAAAATGTCCCGGCTAAATTAGCAACTCCCAATGGCAAAGTGTAATATTCCGGCCTGTCCAAAACTAGCAGCGGCCACAAAAAGTCGCTCCAAGAACCGATAAATACAAAAATTCCTAAAGTCACTAAAGCTGGCTTAATTGCCGGAATCATCACGTGCCACCAAATGCCTAATTCGGTGCAGCCGTCGATGCGGGCGGCTTCTTCTAGTTCTTTGGGAACTGCTAGGAATGCTTGCCGCAATAAAAATATGCCGAAGGCTGAGGCTAGTCCGGGAAAAATGACGCCTAAATAGCTATTTTTTAATCCGAGTTGTACTGTCAAAATGTACAGCGGAATCATGACTATTTGGAAGGGTATCATGATTGTGGAAACGATCGTAATTAAAATAGCTTCGCGGCCGCGAAATTTGAGTCTGGCTAAGGGGTAAGCCGCGAGGGCGCAAAACAAAACGTTGATGCTGACTGTCAGGCATGCAATCAAGGTGCTGTTGAACAGGTAGCGCCCGAAGGGGTTGGTTTCCCAGACTTTGATGAAGTTTTCGAGGGTTGGCTGTTGCGGCCACAGTTGCGGGGGATATTGAAAGATGTTTTCGCTGGGGGATTTGAGGGAGGTACTGAGCAGCCACAGCAGGGGGAAGAGCATTAAAAGTGCGATCGCCCCCATGATACTGTACGTCCACAGGGTACTCCACCGCGATCGACTGCGGTTTGGGGAATTTGGTTTTTTAGTTTTGAGATTGTTCATTGTTGGGATATGATGATAAGTCCTTGCTTCATCAGAAGCCTTGTTGTCCATAAGGGGATTATTGCCATGAAACCGTTTATTTACGAAACAATGTACATTCTGCGCCCTGATTTGGGTGAAGAAATGACTGACCAGGCGATCGCGAAATATCAAACCATTTTGCGCGATCAAGGTGCTGAAAATATCGAAACTCAGCACCGCGGCAAGCGCCGCTTGGCTTACGAAATCGGCAAGCACCGCGACGGAGTATACGTTCAAATGAACTATACAGCTCCGGGCGCTGCAATTTTTACCATGGAACGCGCGATGCGTCTGAGCGAGGAAGTGATTCGCTATTTGACGATCAAGCAAGATGTCCCAGATGCACCGGAAGCTGAAGCCGAAGAAGAAGCAGCGGCCTAGAAATCGTGTTGTTAACTTAACGTCTTAGTAGTACGGATCTGTTGTTTGATGATTAGGCCAGATCCCCCCTAGCCCCCCTTAATAAGGGGGGGACAAGAGAGTTGTCAAAGTCTCCCTTTTTAAGGGGGGGACACGAAGTGTTCTCAAAGTCCCCCTTTTTAAGGGGGATTTAGGGGGATCAGGCCTCGGAGCAAAACGAGATTTATCAAGATTTTCAGGCAAAAACGTTAATCTGAGTTCAAAAATTCCAAATAATTATTAGTCAATTCTTTGACTGCTAACTCGTGAAATTGCTTGCCGTGTTCGGGAGTTGCTAAGGCAGGATTTGAACCCATTCTCCCGTCGGGAAATCGGCGGCGGAAGTCAGCAGCACCGTAAATTTTGTGCCCGGATGCAACTTCTTCCGAAAGCGGTGCTTGCTTGATTGCTTCTGGATAAAGGTACTGGGTTAAGGCGATTTCGCTGGGGGTGGCGTGGGAACCTTCTTGGTTTCCGTACAATTCTTTGGCGAGTTTGTAGACTGAACCGCACATGAACCAGTTGCCGATTTGACACTGGATTCGATCGGAAGAAGCTAGATTTAAGTCCGACAAATGCGCGTAAGTCTCGGAAAATGCTGCTTTCATCGTGGCAATGTTGCCGCCGTGACCGTTAATAAAGAAATATTTATCAAATCCAGCTTTTGCTAAAGATGTGATATAATCCCTGATTACGAGAATCAGCGTCTGCGGTCGGAGACTGATGCTCCCAGGAAAGCTGGTGTGGTGCATGGCCATGCCTACATTAATTGTCGGGCCGACTAAGGCATTGGCTGCTTCGCCGACACTCTGGGCGATCGCACCAGCAGCAATGGCGTCAGTCCCGATTAAGCCGGTGGGCCCGTGCTGTTCGGTGGAGCCGATCGGGATAATTATGCCTCGGGAGTTCTCTAGATAAGCTTCTACTTCGGGCCAGGTACTCAAATGCAGCAACATTATAGGCAATCTACAGAATTTTTACTTACTATTGTCGATCGTAGCGGGCCTGGGTCAGTTGTAGGGCGATCGTCCGGCTGTAGCTCGCCCTCAAAACTCCTCGCCTTCGATCCGCTTGCGTCCGGTTCCTGTCTAGTGCGAGCGTCCCCGCTCGCGTCCAACCCACGAAGCTCGCGTCCAACCCACGAAGCTCGCGTCCAACCCACAAAACACTATTCCTCAAAAACTCGTCAGATTGCCAGATTAATCATTAATTTAGCCCAATATTTTTCAATTTACCGGGTTTAGGAGCTTAAATCCGATCGAGATTGTATCTTCAAAGCTGTAGGGTTCGGTTAAAATTTAAGAACAAGATTACTCATCTTTAATAAATTAACCATTTATTTACTAAAACTTTACCTTCAGATAACCTTTTGCCTGTACGATAAAGCCATCTCCCTATAGATTGGGTGTTACCTGGTCAATTACAAGCGGGCAATGTTTTACAAAGTAATACCGACCCCTAACAATGACCGGGCTTCTAACGCCTGGACGCAGGCAGACAGCGCAGCTATCGCAACTGCTCAACGGCTATATTTCTTGCACGAGCAAGTAGAAATAGTCGAGCGTATGTCTGTCGGATGGACTGGCGAAAGATTATAAGTGATTAAATAGTCGATCGTTCATACAAAGCGATCGCAGCGCGAAAGTGCCTCAGCTACTGAACAAGGCACCTCCCGCTAGCCACATACAAACATAACTCCCACTGATATTTATGTCTTCTGCTGAATTAAGCGAAAGTCCTTCAAAGCTGGCTGTTGGACAAGCCGGCCGCATTTTGTTACTCGAAGGTGAAGACCTGTTGCGGGAAATGCTAGCTTTAGCCCTGAAAGAACAGGGCTATGAGGTGGTTGTTACTAGCGACGGGCCGGGCGCTCTGCCTTCTGTGCAGGCTTCCTCGTCATACCACGGTGAATTTGGCTTCAACCTGTTAATTATGGACTCAATTAACGGTTTGGATCTGTGTCGAATGTTACGACATCAAGGAAATCCCGTTCCTATTTTGATTATCGGTGCTAGAGGAAGTGCCAACAACTGCGCTTTTTATCTCGAAGCCGGATCGGATGATTATCTGACCAAGCCTTTTGGAATGCGGGAATTTATCGCCCGGTGTCGGGCGCTGATGCGGCGCCAGCGTCTCGGTCACTTACCGCAACCGATGATGCTGCAATATAAGAGCATAACTCTGTATCCTGAAGAGTGCCGCGTGTTAGTGCACGGCATTGAAGTAAAATTTTCTCCTAAACAGTTTCGCTTACTAGAACTATTTATGAGTAATCCCCGGCGAGTTTGGTCTCGCGATCAGTTGCTGGAAAAAATTTGGGGTCAAGATTTTATCGGAGATAGCAAAACAGTTGACGTTCACATCCGCTGGCTGCGCGAAAAGTTGGAAATCGATCCGGGCCAACCGGAATATATCATTACAGTACGGGGGTTTGGCTATCGATTTGGTTGATTTTTTTAATCAGTTGTATGGTTGCAAGTTGCAGTCAAATATTCTGTATGGACACAACAATTTTGTGTCCTTATTTGTATGTGTAGGGCAATTATCCTAGGGTGCGTCAGTTTAGAGATTGTCCGTAATTATCAAGAATTACCTTTGCTGACGCACCCTACCGCTTTGCTTGAGGCAATTATCCTAGGGTGCGTCAGTTTAGAGATTGTCCGTAATTATCAAGAATTACCTTTGCTGATTGCATCCGCAAGAATCCCCTGGATAGGGTGGCGCAAAATTATCTGCAACGCTGTCACGAAATGCACGTAATATTGCCCCCAAAGTCATTCTGACTTTATTTAAAATAAATTGAATACAGTCCGGTCATTAGCAGCTATAAATTAACCGCAAATAGGAAACAAAGCTCTGGGTTAGTCCATAATCTTAACTCACAAACCCGGTTTGTTTAGTCTATAGAACCCATTTGAGATCTTTTTAGGCGGCTAGTCGCTTGAGCATCAGCCGAATAAAGCATAGTTTGAGCTTGGCGTTGGAACGTTCGAGTGTG